>JAGIAF010000209.1 GCA_017745015.1 Bdellovibrio sp.
ACAGGTTGTATGCTGCGCCAATATCAATTGAAGTTCCAGTTGAGCAATCTTTGCAGGCTTTCTCAGAAGAGAAGAAACCGCGAGTGAGGAACGTCGTGATTTCGTTTTGTGGAGCACCGTAAGAAGAGTAAGACGGTGAAGAAGAAGAGTAATCAGAACCTGTTTTTGCGATTTTTGCTGAAGCTACAGATGAAGCTGCAACCAGTGCTAGTGATACGATGAACTTTGTCATTGTTGAGACTCCTTTTTGTTAAGACACCAAAATTATTTTGGTTAATCAAAAAGGAGTCAATATCAAATTAAACTCTCTCGAGACGGGCGTACTTCGCAACAAACTTCTTCACTGTGTTATCAGTGAACATGACGCTAACCTTCAAGTTGTCGCCAGCACCTTCCGTTGCGTACACAGTGCCGACTCCAAACGTTGGATGACGTACGCGCATTCCTTTAGAGTAAGAACTCTTCGATGAAGAACTATCATCATCGTAATCAGGGAAGTCTTGTGTATCGAAATCATCGCCACCAGAACGTGGTTTATTACGATCAGAAGATCCTGAAGACCATGCGCTTGGGAAATACTCATCCGAAGAGGATGAAGAGCTTGAGCCATATCTTGACACAAAGCGAGGCGCTTCCGCAGCTGACTTAAATGCAACGAACTGAGTGGGGATCTCTTTCAAGAAACGCGACGGTGGATTGAATTGTTCTTGCCCCCATACGCGACGCATTTTTGCGTAAGTGAGCCAAAGCTTTTGGCGCGCGCGAGTCATGCCCACGTAAGCCAGACGGCGTTCTTCTTCAACGTCTTCCTCAGAGTCACTTTCAGCGCTGCGACTGCTTGGGAAAAGATTTTCTTCCAAGCCGACAACAAATACATAAGGGAACTCAAGACCTTTTGAGATATGCAACGTCATCATCGTTACAGAGTTTTGATTCTGATCCAAGGAATCAACGTCATTTACCAAAGCCATCTCTTCGAGGAAGCTCGTCAAAGTCGATTCCTCACCACGCTCTTTAGCGAACTGAGCGATAGCATTATCAAGCTCTTCTAAGTTCTCGATGCGTGCTTGAGCTTCAGGAGACTCATCCTTTTTCAAAGACATCAAGTATTCAGTGCGATCCAAAACGATGTGATAGAAGTCCGTCAATTTGAAGTTGTTGGCGTTGCCTTGCAAGTCCACCATCAAATCCAAGAAGCGACGGATCTTGCCAGAAGTGCCAGCGTTGAACAAACGTTCATTCACTGCTTTTTCCGCAGCTTCCATCAACGTCATGTTTTTAGAGTGAGCAAGCTCTTCAATTTTCTCAACAGTGGTTTTACCAATACCGCGCGCAGGGACGTTGATCACGCGTTTGAAAGCAATGTCGTCTGCTGGATTGATAGAAAGCTTCAGATAAGAAATGATATCCTTAATCTCCATGCGTTCATAGAAACGCACGCCGCCCACCAAACGATACGGAATACCCATAGTGCGGAGTTGTTCCTCAAGCACACGAGATTGTGCATTGGTACGATAGAAGATGGCATAATCATTGTAAGAGCCTTCGCCCTCATTGATCATCGTTTGAATAGTTTTGGCAGCAAACTTCGCTTCGTCGTATTCATTGCGTTCTTCACGCACTTGAATCAAGTCACCTTCCGCATTGGAAGTGAAAAGAGTTTTATCTTTACGTTGCGAGTTGTTCTTAATCACCGCAGTCGCCGCGTTCACGATATTCGCAGAAGAGCGATAGTTCTCTTCCAGCTTCACAACTTTGGCTTCCGGGAAGTCTTTCTCGAAGTCCAAGATGTTTTTGATATCAGCTCCACGCCAGCTATAGATCGATTGATCTTCGTCACCGACTACGCACAAATTGCGATGAGCTTTCGCCAGCATTTGCACGATCAGATATTGAATGTGGTTGGTATCTTGATACTCATCAACCATGATGAAACGGAATTTTTGTTGGTACTGCGCCAAGATGTCTGGATACATGCGGAAAAGTTCCAACGTCTTCATCAAAAGATCGTCGAAGTCCAAGCTGTTCGCACGTTTCATCTCAACTTCATAAGCCTTGTAAACGTCGACAGTCTTTTGATCCATCAGACGTTTATTGCCTTTTTCAAATTGCTCAGGAGTCAGCCCCAACATTTTTGCAGAGCTGATGCGACCTTGGAAGTTTTTTGCAGGATAGATCTTGTCGTTAATATTCAACGCCGTCATGACCTTCTTAATTTGTGAAAGAGAGTCCGACGAATCATAAATACCAAAGAACGGTTTATAATCCAAAAGAGTGATGTGCTGGCGAAGAACCCGCACACAGAAGCTATGGAAAGTACTGACCCAAAGTTGGCTGTGTAAAGGGACTTGCAGGTCCGCCAAAATCTTATAAAGACGGTGTTCCATCTCTTTGGCCGCCTTATTAGTAAAGGTCACCATCAAGATTTCATCCGGAGCCGCAGCCCCGTTCCCAATCATATTAGCCATACGATGAGTCAAAACCCGAGTCTTCCCCGAACCCGCGCCAGCCAATATAAGCACCGGCCCCTCAAGAGTCTCAACAGCATCTTTCTGAGCGGGATTCAAATTTTTAGTAACAAAATCAAGCACATCCATCATACTTCCCCGAGGGCCCGCCCGCCGTAGCCTTGGCGCAGGCGGGTGTCGAACCTTTGGATAGACTGACAAAGTTTGTCTATCTCTAAGTTTTCATTGAGTTTTTCAGCGAATTCCACTAAAACTATAACGCATTTGGTCATAAGCCTAAGAGGGCACCTTTTTTATAGTGCTTAGAGAGGACTTTGTGAAGCGCGTTCTTCCGAAAATCACAGCAGCGATACTTATGGCTACAGCAGTCACGGCTTGTTCTGGTCAAAAGGATACTTCAAACGTTTCTGGTTCAGTGGAAGTTCTTGCTCCAATGAACAATGCAAAATCCGGTTACTCGCTGCAATTCATTGAGTTGTCGGGTTTGGACTCTTTGCGTGAGGTTTCCGGACGCTTTGTGCGCTTCTTTATCAGTCCACGTATTATTTCTGACCGTTTGAATGGTTCAGCTCCTCAAGGTCGCTTCATTAAAAATACCGACAACAAATACATCCCTGCTAACGATATGACTCAACAAATGGTCACGATCTATGCGCATATGCAAAATCTCGCGCAGTTGGATGAAGACTTGGGAGCCGCGGGAGTGAATCACTGGCCTCGCGATATCGGTGTAGGTGTGCGTGTTGCCGGCGGCATGAAAAACAATGCGTTCTATGATGGTAAGATCGATGCGATGCTTTTCGTTCCTTACGATAAGGCGGATCTTCCAATTGCCGTGAACGGTGGAATCTTAGCTCACGAGCATTTCCATTCTTTGTTTTATAAACTTGTGATCAAAAGTGCTGCTTCAGGATCGACTCTTTCTGACGTGGGTACGGGTTCTATTCATGATCGCCAATCCTTCTTGAATGCGATGGGTGTTGTTGATTCTTCATTGGACGCCGATGGTGAAATGCGCACGCGTGTTGAGATCGGCGATGTTCCAACTGCCAGACCTGCAGCTTTGAGCGAGCGTCGGGTGAAGAATTACTATGCCACGGCTTTCATGCGTGGTTTGAACGAAGGTTTGGCGGATTTCTGGGGTTGGATGTATACGGGCGATCCCGATTTTATCGCGACATCTTTGCCGTCTGAAAAAGTAAACCGCACTTTGAAATACTCTGCAGAAACAAACGGAGCCTTGGCGTTGATCCCGATGGGGCAACTTCGCAGTGCGGCCTCTTTGTACAACCAATACGCTAAAGCTGATTTTGATAAATACATGCTGGGCATGGCCTATAACATTGGAACTCGCTATGCACGTGTTATGAAAAAGCTGACGGAGGTTTCTGCTGAAGCGAGATCTGTCGATGCTTTGGCGATGCGTAAGGAAGTGGCGAAGTGGATTATCAAATCCTTGCCGACTTTCAAAGATGATTTCGCAAAATCAAGTGCGGATGGATTTTACGCTCCTTCTCAGTATATCGAAAACTTAGCGAAAGCTATTCCTGATATGAATAAAGCGGAGTGCGAATATTTGGTGGGTGTGATCAACAATACCGATTCTTCTAAAAGAGCCTGCAGTGAAGATGGCAACACTTTTAAAATGGTTGAGGCAGAATAATGAAGTGGTCACTTTTCATTGCGACACTTTGCTTTTCTCTTTTTTCCCATGCGCAAGAGTCGCGCGCGAAAATGCCTCGTCCCGCTCCTGAAAAAGATCAATTGCAGATCTTCCCTTTGGATTTGGAAATGCGCTATGAGAAAAACGCCGAAGGTGAGTTCGTGGATCGCAAGCCTTTGAATCTGAGCTTTGCCTATCGGGCGCCGGATTGGTCTGTCTTATTTGAATATTCAAAATTCGATGAAGAAAGTGGTAACCCCACTTCAAAGATTGAACGCAAACATGAAGAGATGATGGTGTGGGGGCGTTGGCATCTTTGGAAGCTCAAAGAAGGTCGCACGCGTCTATCAGTTTATGCAGCAGCAGGTGTGGGTGGATACCAAGAAGAAGTGACCACAACCCTTTCCGGAAATTCACAAACGGATAAGACTGGTTATCAAATGTTAGGCGGATTTGGTGGCGGTGCGGATATTTCTTATCAAATGACGAAATCTTTCGGCGTTATCGCCGCTGTTGAAGGCCGCGGCTTGATGGCACAGGATTTTGATCCGAATCCGACGTGGGGCGCAGTACTGCGCACTGGTGTTCTTTTTTACTTTTAGATAATGTGGGTGCTCTAACTAAGGAGTCACCCCTTGATCGAAATGCTCTCGAATCCACAAATCTGGATTGCCTTTCTTACCCTCTTCGCACTTGAACTTGTTCTGGGTATCGATAACGTTATTTTCATTTCCATTCTGGCGGGTAAACTTCCAAAAGAGCAGCAAGACAAAGCGCGTGTGATGGGTCTGAGTTTAGCTGTTATCACGCGAATTATTTTATTGTTCTCTCTGTCTTGGATCATTGGCTTGACGGAACCTCTCTTCGCCGTTTTGGGCCAAGAAATTTCCGGTCGCGATTTGATTCTGCTTTTAGGTGGTTTGTTTCTTATTATTAAAAGTACTTCTGAGATTCATCACAAACTGGAAGGTGTTGAAGGCAGTCAATCTAATACCGTGGCTCATTCATTCAATGCGGTTATTTTCCAAATTTTATTGCTCGATGTGGTGTTCTCTTTGGACTCCGTCATCACAGCGGTGGGCATGGTCAATGAGATTGCGGTGATGATCGCGGCCGTTGTGATCTCGGCTGCTGTTATGATTGTCTCAGCGAAATCGATTAGTAACTTTGTGGACTCTCATCCGTCGTTGAAAATCTTGGCATTGAGTTTCTTGTTGATGATTGGTTTCACGTTGATCGTAGAATCTTTGGAAGTTCATATTCCAAAAGGTTATGTTTATTTTGCGATGGCGTTCTCTGTTGGAGTGGAGATGCTGAATATTCGTATGCGCAAAAAACAGCAACGTGAAGTGCCTGTGAAGTTGCGTGAGCGTGTCGCTGAAGAGCACGGGCCCACTTAACGCAGGTCCCGTCTTTTAAGAATTGAAATTAATGAAAAGGGTCGCGGTCTTTATCGCGACTTTTTACTTCGTTCTCATAATAACGATATTCCATTTCATCGTAAGATTCCGGCAGCAACGACTGCATATCTTTGGTTAACTCTTTACGAGCTTTGCGAATCGCATAACCTAATCCAATCATGCTAAATCCGCTGAACAGTAAGTCGACGGCGACAAAGGTTCCAATCGTCCAAAAGGCGGAGACGGGGAAGGTATAGAGAATATATCCCCCCAGCAGAATCGCCAATGCGCCATTCACTGCGTAATAACCCCAGCCCGTAGAGCGCTCCACAAAAGAGCCGATGAGTTTGGCGATACCTGATGCGAGTAAAAGAAAACCGACGACGAGTGTAAGACCTAGTGTGTTTGCCAGTGGATTTCTAAAAATCAATATCGAACAGACCAGCGCTAAGGCACCAAGCCCCACATGGGGCCACATC
>JAGIAF010000020.1:0-16551 GCA_017745015.1 Bdellovibrio sp.
ATGTTGGGTCGTACACCTGGTTCGATCGTAGCAATTCGCCCTATCAAAGACGGTGTTATCGCTGACTTTGAAGTGACTCAATCGATGTTGAAATACTTCATAGGTAAATCTTTGGGAGAGAAAAAATCTTTCATCCGTCCTCGTATCATCATCTGCGTACCTTACGGTATCACTCAGGTTGAGAAACGTGCGGTAAAAGAAGCTGCTCAATCAGCGGGTGCTCGTGAAGTTTACTTGATCGAAGAACCAATGGCGGCGGCAATTGGCGCGGGCCTTCCGATCACTGAACCATCAGGCAACATGGTTGTCGATATGGGCGGTGGTACTACGGGTGTTGCAGTTATCTCTTTGGGCGGTATCGTTTACTGTAAATCTATCAAAGTTGCAGGCGACAAATTCGACGAAGCGATCATTAACTACGTTCGTCGTCAGTTCAATTTGTTGATCGGTGATAGAACTGCTGAAAATATCAAAATCCAAATCGGTAACGCATATCCATTCGAAGAAGAAAAAACGATGGAAATCAAAGGTCGTGACCTTGTTGCCGGTGCACCTAAAACTATCGAAATCACTAGCTCTCAAGTGAACGACGCATTGATGGACCCTCTTTCTGAGGTTGTTGATGCTGTTCGTACAGCTCTTGAGAAAACTCCACCAGAACTTGCTTCAGATATTGTTGATAACGGTATCGTATTGACGGGTGGTGGTGCCTTGCTTGCAAACCTAGACGTTTTGTTGAGAGAGCGTACTGGCCTTCCTGTTTCTATCGCAGAAGATCCTTTGAGCTGCGTAGTGATGGGTTCTGGCAAAGTTCTAGACCAACTAGATCT
This sequence comes from Bdellovibrio sp., assembly GCA_017745015.1. Taxonomy (GTDB): domain Bacteria; phylum Bdellovibrionota; class Bdellovibrionia; order Bdellovibrionales; family Bdellovibrionaceae; genus Bdellovibrio. The sequence continues at coordinate 831 of JAGIAF010000020.1, forward strand.
TCTCAGACAGCTCACAGTCGACTAACATAGGTTCATTCGCATCTCACTTATAGGAATTGCATGACCGAAGCCGATATACAATCGATCGCCCTGTTCTTCTATTTTGCGTTACTAGATGACAAAAAGGCGATCGAAGCTTCGACTCAAGCTCTAGCCCTTTGTCTAGAGAAAAAGAAACGCAATCCAGAAATCAAACATTCAGTTGCTTTGGTCTCCGCGACAAAAGTCGTGTGGGATCGCTTCAAAGCCCGCGTAATGCGTGGTCGTCCCAATACATCCGTTGAATCCGGTTGGCTTATTCCTGAAGGCGTCGATTTAGGCCCTTGGAGAGAATTTCAAAAGACCGCTTCTGAAGATGAATTGTTAACAGTTATCTGGTCCAAAATTTTAAAAGTTGAAGATGATGATATTTCCGCAGGCCTGGGCATCACTCAAGGGACGATTCGCTATCGTCTGGGGAGAGCTTTGCGCAAACTCGGAACGATGACCCAAGGTGTGAGTAAGTTGAAGCATGGCACAGCAGGAAAATAAAATTCCACTATCTAAAAAAGGCAAAAGGGAGATGTCTCCCTTTATCGGCCACGAGCTGCTCTACGATTATTTGTCGGGGATACTTGATGACGAGCGCAAAAACGCTGTTGAAGATCATGTGAAGTTTTCCAGAGATGCACAACTTGATCTGAACAAGATCCAAAACGGTGAGGCCTATGCAAAGCAATTGGCTGACACCGTGGTTTCTCAACCGATCATCGAACAAATCAATTTGCCGTCGACTTACTTGACGGTGCTTATGCAGAAATCAAACTTCGATCGTTGGCCACAAGGTTTGAAGTGGGGTCTTGAAGCCCTGGTTGTGGTGTCAGTGATTGTCGTCCTTTTAACCGTGGCTCCATGGCAGAAAGTTCTGCAATTGGGCATCGGTTCAGGAAACAAAGAAGTGATTCTGGCTGAAGTGTCTAAAGAAGGCACTCCAGCTCCCACACCTTCTGAAGAAAAACCTCAATTCGTAGACGAAGAACCGAAGACAGCAAAACCTCTGCAAACTCCACAACCTTTGTCAACTCCAGAAATTTCTCCGGCAAAAACAGTGGCAGCAAAAGCAGCAGCGACAAAACCGGTTCCTACTCCTACGCCAACCCCTTCTGCAGCTCCGGTTGCGAAGAAGGAGGAGGACAAGGCCGAGGCGACTTCCGGTGGCTTTTTGTATCGCGGTGAGCTTGCTGTAACAAATCTTGCAGTAGTTGGTCCGAAAATCACAGAGAAGATCAAAGAATTGGGTGGTCGCAAAGCCGGTGGTGTGGAACTAGGTTGGCAGAAGGCTCCAACTTCTACTTACTATCACTTCACTTTGCCTGAGGCGAAGTACCAGGAGCTTTCAAATTTCTTAGGTACTTACGGAAAAGCTCACTTGAACAAAGAAAAGCATCCTCGTGTTATGCCAGATGGAATTATCCGTCTGATTATTACCGTGGACGAAGATAAAAAGTGAAAACCCTAAGACGAAAACCCAAAAGATCATTACGCACGATCTTAATTGTGTGGTTCGTCTTATTCTCAGTGATCCCACTCGCATTCGTGACAATCTATTCGATGGTGAAATATGAAAAAGCCATCGATCGCGAACTTTCCCAACGCCTGAGCGGCAATGCTCGCGAAATCGAAATTATTTTGAACGACTATCGCGCGGCTTTGCAACAACGTCGCGATCGCTATGTCCGTGATCCAAGTTTGCTTTATCATTTGCAAATGGGCGACGGAAATACAGTTCGCAATGTCGCAACTCCTTGGGTGCGTGTCGATGATGTGACCAGCCTGACTTTCTTTGATCGCGAAGGGCGCATGCTCGCTTCAGTTTTCAAAGATGATAGAAACAACATTCGAAGCTTTGTTCCAGTTCAAGATGCAGTTTTTCTCTCTGCAAAATACATGGCCCAAGTAAAAAACCAAAAAGAAGTGGGCGTAGCAGAATACGGCGACAATCAAAAAATGAACTTGATCCTGATTTCGCAAGTCACTGGGACCAATAATCGTCTCGTAGGTTATGTGGAGCAGGTGATCGACCTGAATCGCTCGTTCCTGACAAAAATTAAAAATCGTTTGAAGCTTGAGCTGATTCTGTTCCGTGATAACGGAGAGATGGTGGCCGCAAGTCACCCTGATTTCTATCTCTATAAAAAAGATTTCTTTAAGTCCTACTTCCACCCGGGCTCGGATTTATTTTTTGATCTCAACGTCCGCGGAAATCCATACGGATTCTTGGTATATCCACTTGATTGGGGAGTTTCAAAATTCTATATGGCGCTGGGAGCGTCTAAAAGCGAATCCGCAGCCGTTCTTCGCAACGTGAACATAGCCTTCATGACCGTGGTGGGTGCGGTAGTTGTGCTTTTGATTCTTACTATTTTGGTCACCTCAAGTTGGGTGCTTAAACCTCTGTATGATTTGGTAGATGCACTTCAATCGTTTGAATCTCAAGAGCAAGCCGTTACGATTCCTGTGAAAAATGACACCGAAGTCGGACTGCTAACGGAAAGCTTCAATGAGATGAGTAAAAAGATTTGGACCGCTCGTTCGGATCTGCGTAAGAAAATCTCAGAGCTTGAATCTGCAAATCGTGAACTTAAAGACACGCAAACTAAACTTGTTCACTCGGCGAAAATGGTTTCTTTGGGCCAGCTGGTTGCCGGTGTCGCCCATGAACTTAACAATCCGATTGGCTTTATTTACTCTAATATGACTCACTTAAAAGATTATGCGGATAAGCTGATCAAGTTGGTGGAAGTAGCAGAGCAAGAGCCGCAGAAACTTCCCGCTGCCAAAGAAGATCTTGAATTTGATTACATCGTGAAAGATCTGCCGAAGCTTGTAACATCTTGCCAAGATGGGGCACGTCGTACGCGCGACATAGTTTTGGGCCTGCGCAATTTCTCTCGCCTGGAAGAAGCGAAGTTGCAAGAAATCGATGTGCACCAAGCTCTCGATACCACGCTCAATCTTTTGCAGGGTGAGATCAAAGGTCGCATCGAAATTCATCGTCAATACGAGCCAACTCCGTTGGTTCACTGTTATGCAAGTCAGATCAATCAAGTATTGATGAACATCCTTTCGAATGCTGTTCAGGCTATCGAAGGTACGGGTCATATCTGGATATCGACGATGCCTCTAAAAGAATTCAAATCTTCCAAAGAATCCAAAGGCAAATCAGGTTGGGTGCAAATCTCAATTCAAGACAGTGGCAAAGGGATGTCTGCGGAGACCATGGATAAGATCTTCGATCCATTCTTTACTACCAAAGGCGTTGGCCAAGGCACTGGTTTAGGATTAAGTATTTCTTACGGAATAGTTCAGAACCATGGTGGCGAGGTCCAGGTCCGCTCGCAAGTAGGCGTAGGCACTGAGTTTATCGTGATCATTCCCGTATATCCGCCGGTACAGGAAAAAAGCCTGACGACTTAAGGTGCAGCCTCACAATTCCGATAATAAAATCAATGGCATCAGAGAAAAAATCTCAGAACGATCACGGCAAGCTCCTCGCTTTGCTCCTCTTTGTAGGGGCGGGGGCTCTTGTTTTGATGTCCATGGGACCTGAAGAGAAAAGAACTGCAGGCCAAGCTCCCGCATCTGTTAAATCAGAAAAATTTGAAAAGAACGTGAATAAGCATTTGATGCTGACGAATGAAAACATCGAGATGCAACGTCGTCGTATGGAAATTGAAAATGCGCGTTCCAATGGCGACTTCAACTCAACGAAAGCTCAAGCTACTTACGAAGCTCCATCAGGTGGAGTGGACCTTTCAACAGACTCTCGCGCTTCAGATGTTGCCAGAGAACTGGGGCGTGGTGATCGTCAAGAAGATCAGCCGATGAATCCTCACGAAGTGATTCAAAAAGAACTTTTCAATCAGCAGCAAAATGCAGAATACACGCAAGCCTATAAAGAAGAGTACGCTCGTCAGTTTGTAGAGAATGCTCGTCGTGGCGGTTACAAAGTGATCTTAGACGATCAGTATCGTGTGAAACAGGTGGTCCCTCTTCGCCGTGATACGGCTGGTGAGGGCAGCGGTGAAATGTTCGATGTGACTAGCGGATTAGCTCGCTAGATCTTTTCTCGTCTCGACCTCTTCTTCCATTGTTTGAAATATCCGTTATCAGCCATGCTGAAGTATCTCTCCATGTTAAAAATGATGTGATCTAAAAGAGGCATTTGAAACAAGTCGCCGCAGGTGTGCATTCTCCGTGTAATCAAAAGATCCTGCTCTGAAGGTAAGACGGTGCCGCTGGGATGATTATGCGCCATCATAAAAGCACAGGCGTTTTGCATAATCAAAAATCGAAATATATCGCGAGGATGTGTAAGGCAGTGATCGGCCGTGCCGCGAAAGATCATTTCTTTGCCCAGGATTTGAAGCTGTGGCCCTAGGGCTATGACCCAGAGCTCCTCGGCGTAAGGATTGGTCAATGATTTCAATGCCTCAAAGGCTTCCAGACTAGATGTGACTTCGTTCATAAGGAAGACCATTTGCAAATCGAAGGTGAGACTTTTCCCGTTTTCGGGGACTTACAGCGTACGGCATTAGGACACCCGTCGTGGAACGTACGGGCATGACTTGCGCCGGGCTTGTACCCGACATAGACTTTTTGAGGATAAGGAAGGGTAAATACCTATGAACAAGAATCTACTTCTCGGTGCTTTGACAGTTTCATTGTTGGCTCTTGCAAGCTGCGGACCTAAAGCTTTCACAAAAGGTGACTACGATGACGTGAACAAAGAAAATTTGTTGAACGATCAATGGTCTGAAACAGATATGCAGAAAGCTGTGCATGACTTGGTAACAAGCGCATTGCAAGCACCAGCAATCACTCAAGCTAAAAAAATGCCAGTTGTGATGGTGACAAACTTACAAAATAAAACCAGCGAACACATCGACACTCAAAGCATCATGGACATGGTTCGTGTTGAGTTGATGAAATCTGGTAAGGTAGGTTTCATCGATAAAGAAGCTCGTGGTGATATCGCTGATGAGTACAACTATCAAAACTCTGGTATGACAAGCGAAGAAACCAAAAAAGGCCCAGGCGGTCAAATTGGTGCAGACTTCATCATCAATGGTCGTTTGGATTCTATCGTTCAAGAAGTTGGTAAAGATAAATCCGTGTATTACAAGCTGACTCTGAATTTGACGAACCTAAAATCGAGCATGATCGTTTGGTCTGATCAAAAACAAATCCGCAAAGTATTTAAGAAAAAATCAATTGGTCTATAATGAATAAGACTGCAAGAAGACTCACAACGATTGTGGGTCTTTTTTTTCTTCTGAATCTTACTGCCTGTGCAACTTATCAAGGTAAAGTGCAATCGGCCCGTCAATCCTTGGCGTCGCACGACTTTGACAAAGCTCTTAAAGAACTCCAGCCCTTAGCGGAAAAAGAAGACGGCGATCAGCTGGTCTATCTTTTGGATTATGGCGTGGCTTTGCAAGTTTCTGGAAAGATCAAAGAAAGTAACAGCATTCTTCTTAAAGCCGATCGCCTCGCTGAGTTGGTCGACTACCAATCCATTTCTCGTGTAACGGGTTCACTCGCGTTGAATGAAGAAATGGTTCAGTACAAAGGCGATACCTTCGAGAAGATTTTCATCAACGCCTATTTGGCGATGAACTTTTTGGAGTTGGGAAACCTTGACGACGCTTTAGTTGAAGCTCGTCGTATCAACGAAAAATAAGTAAAATACCGTCAGGAAGATAAGCAGAAATTTGAACTGAATCCTTTCAGTAAATATCTGTCCGCTTTGATTTGGGAAGCCAATCGCAACTACGACGATGCCTATATCGCTTACAATGAGGCGTATAAATTAGACCCAAATATTCCACGTATCGGTGAAGACCTCATTCGCTCCGCAAAACTTGCACGTCGTATGGATACATATAAGGACTGGAAGAAAAAATTTCCGGAAGTGAAAGAGGACGATGCTTGGTATAATAGAAATCTTGGCGAACTGGTAGTGATCTATCAGCAGGGTTGGGGGCCAAGAAAAGTGCCAGCGCAAAATGAATATCGTCTGCCGGCTTTGCAAGCGACTCCGAGTGATACAAAACTTGTGCGTTTGAATGTCGATGGCCAACAAGCAGTGGTCAGTCATCCCATTTACAATGTTGAAGAAGCAGCGATTCAAACTTTAAAAGAAGATTACGGCATTTTGGTCGCGAAACGTATCGCAGCTTTGGCAGCGAAAGCCGTTCTAGCAGACCAAATGCGCCAAAAAAATAAATTACTCGGCGACTTAACATTCATTGCTTTGAATATGGCCGACCGCGCTGACTTGCGCCAATGGTCGACATTGCCGCAGACCATTCAAATCATCCGCATTCCGCTGCCACCAGGGACATACACTTATAATCTTGAGGGCTTAAACATCACGGGTGCACCGACGGGTGAAGGCCTCGAAAAACAAGAAGTCACAATCAAACCAGGACGCAAAGAGTTCGTCGTCTGGCGCTCTTTAAAATAGGCAAAAAAAAGGCCCTGCCTAAGCAGAGCCTCTTTAAAACTATTCTGTCGAAACAGAATTAGTTGTTCAAACCAAGAGAAGAACCTGGAAGATTTGGAGTTTCTTCGTCTTGTTGAAGACCTGGAAGTACAGTCGCTTTTTCAGCAGCTACTTTAGCAGTAGTGTCTGTGTTGTAGCGAGTTGCTGCAGTTGCAACGCGGTTTTCCAAGTTTTGTTTAACGCTGTCTGTAGATGCATTTTCAACAACTGTGTTTACTTGTTGTTTAGTCATGTAATCTTGAGGGAAAGCGCCCAATTTAGCCAAGTAGCCAGAGATGCTACCGTTGCCGTTTTGGATGATTTCGCGAAGTGTGAAAAGAGGAGCGTATTGAGATGCTTTCTTTTCTGCTTCGAAAATGATCTGAGTCAAAGTAGCAGCAGTGATATCGTTTTTAGATTTATTATCGATAACCATCACTTCTTCATTAGTGCGGATCATTTTAGCGATATCGTCCAAAGTCACGTAGCAGCTTTGTTGCGTGTCGTAAAGTTTGCGGTTTTGATAGCGCTTAATAATTTTAACTTTAGAGTTTGGCTTAGATGTCATTGTTTCGTTTTGGTTGATCAAAAGTGCCTCCCAATTTGAAATTTACCCAAAAAATCCACGAGATAAGTGCTAAAGTATTCAGCACATCCCCCTGTCGATGGGCGCAACCTATCCCCGCCGCCACCCCTTGTCAAGCGGTCCTCAGATCAAAAGAAAAGACTCTAGGCGTCACTTTTAGCGTCAATTCTTGTTTGTTTTGAAAACTTTGTTGGACCTTTGTCTAAAGTTTTCCCAAAAAGCCGCCGAAAACTAAATAGAGTAGCTAACGTTGCGGGCGGTAATTTAATGAATAATGAGAAAAAACAAGAGTTTAAGTCATCCGGCGTACTCACGCTGTTAGGCCTTGTTGGCTTCTCGGCCACTATCATTGCCTCCCCTTGGAACCGTTCACCTCAAGACACTGACACCCAAGCTGCACTGCAGAAGGCGGAGGTTGTTGGGTATCAAGTTGTACAAATTTACCGCGAAGCAGCAAAGGCTTCTGCGTCTCCTCAGGCGGCCAAAGGCAGTCGAGTACCGGCTTCCGTGTCGCCAAGCGATGTGAGCGAGAGTTTACGCGCTACGGGCACCATGGGAAGTGATCCTTGGGGCCAACCCTATCATTACCGTGTTTTATCTGCGGAGCATTCCAAAAACATCCGCCTCCTCGTTTGGTCAACAGGTCCTAACCGCAAAATTGAAACTGCGGACCTCGATAACGAAGACAAAAAAGTAACCGGTCAGCCCAGCTTCGGGGGGGATGATATCGGAGTGATCTTGAGCATGTCTCGAAATTAGAGCTGCGTACTCTCTGGACGGGAGTCGCGTTGAGGTCCTGATTCAGACCGACTGAATCAAGAATTTCTCAAATCGCACCGAACAGCCTAGTGACCAAGGAGATCTAATGTTTCCATACACTAGGACCGGAATTATCGCCCCTCTACTCCTCTCGTTAACTGCGTGCGCTACCTTCACTTCGCAAGATGCTGATAAAGCACCTTACTACGAAGCATCATTTTACGATCGCAATCGCGCACCGGCGTCGCTTACTCCTCAGGTCATTTCAGCGAACGACGGTCAGGCAACCTTGGATCCACTCTATATGCGTACTCAGGCAGACTACTACTTTGCAATGGGTGAGGCCTATGCACTGGAAGGCAATTCCATAAAGGCAATCGAAGCTTTCAAGCTGACTTTGATCTATGACGTCAACTCACCAACGGTGAATATGCGTTTGGCAGCGGAGTTCTTGAAACAAGGCATGATTTCAGAGTCGTTGTCCCAAGCTGAAGAAGCAGTGAAAAAAGATCCAAACAACGTCGACTCACACTTGTTGTTGGGCGGTTTGTATTCTTCTATGAAGCTTTATCCAAGAGCGATGGAGCAATATCAAACGGTGATGAAGCTTCAACCCAACAACACTGAAGCGCCGTTGTACATTGGTGCACTTTACTCTGAACAAAAGCAATCTGACAAAGCCGTGAAGTACTTTGAAGCGTTGTTGAAAAATCCAGAGTACACAACTCCCTACTTGGCTCACTACTATATTGGTCGTGTGCGCATGGAGCAACCAGAAGCAAAATACCAAAAAGCAGCGGAATCTTCTTTGAAAACAGCTTTGAAAATGAAGCCTGACTTTGCCGATGGTGCTTTGACTTTGGGTATGTTGTACACAAAACAAAAGCAAGAAGCGAAAGCTTTGGCTTTGTACCGCACATTCCAAAAAGAAAACTCTCCAAGTCCTAAGATCGCTGACGTTCTTGCGCAAACTTACATTGAACAAGGCAATTACGATCTGGCTTACGAGCAGTTAGAAGTGTTAGAACAAAGTTCAGACGAACCATTGAACATCAAAATGAAAATGGCGTTGATCTTGATTGAGCAAAAGAAATACGACGTTGCGACTGAGAAGCTAGAGCAAATCCTTAAAGAAGCTCCAGAGTCAGATAAAATCCGTTTCTACTTGGCAGCAGTTTACGAAGAAACTCGTCAAAGTGAAAAAGCGATCCGCGAATTTAAAAAGATCCCGGCTTCAAGCACTTACTATGGTGAGGCGACAGTTCATGCAGCTTATCTTCTTAAGGGTGTAGGTCGTTTGGATGAGGCGATTGACCTTGTATCTAAAGGCTTGGCGGAAAGAAAAGACCAACCGCAAGTGTATGCGATGTACGCTTCTTTGCTAGACGAGAAAAATGACTACAAGAGTGCCGCAAAAGTTCTTGCGCAAGGTCTTGAAAAATTCCCAGAGAATGCTCAGTTGAGATTCTATTATGGTACTATCAACGACCGCATGGGTAACAAAGACATCGTGGTTTCTGAAATGAAAAAAGTTTTGGAATTGGACCCAAACCACGTGCAAGGTATGAACTACTTGGCTTTCACATGGGCTGAGATGGGTCAAAACCTTCCAGATGCAGAGAAGCTTGCTCGCCGTGCGATGGAACTTGAACCAACAGATGGTTATGTACTCGATACTCTTGGTTGGATCTTGTACAAACAAGCGAAGTTCGGGGAATCTATCAAGTTCTTGGAAGCAGCTCACAAATACCAAGGTACGGTGAGCGTGATTGCAGAACACTTGGGTGACGCTTACTACAAGCAATCCATGGTGGAAAAAGCTAAAAAGATGTACCGCAAAGCTGCCGACCTTGAAACTGACAAACGCAAAGTTCAAGAGATCCGTAACAAGATCACAGCAATCGAAAAGCAAGAGCTGAACAGCCCACGTATGCCAGCATCAACTCCAGTAGCAGAGCACGCTGAAAAGTAAAAAGGTGCCCAGGGCACCTTTTGGTTACTCGATGTATAAAATAAAAAAGGCACTAGGTTACTCTGGCGAAGCCGGAGTGTAGACAGACTAGGTGCCTTTTTCTTTTGGTTCGAAGGCTTTTTTATTTTTCATCTCTATATATAGATAGAAACAGCTATAGAACATAAACGGCAACGCTAGAATCAATCCGTATCCCCGCAAGAAGCTTGCGACGATCAACGCCAAGCTAATCCAAACCACTGTGGGGAAGTAAAGGCGCAGATTTCTGACGGCACCTAAAGCGGCGTGATCCAAAGCTTTGGCAATTCCTTCAGAGCGTTCTAACTGCAAGTTCAAACCATGAGTGAGAATCAGATAGAAAAATACGCCAAGCATGAACAAGCCAAAACTTGCCGGAATTGTTTGCCACCAATCTTGTGGGCTATGTAAGACGCCAAAAGCAGAGCCCATCAAAATTCCTGTGGGCATCAAAATCACTGCGGTGATCACCCAGGACACCCAATCTTTTTGCAAGTGAGTGAGGTCACGTTGCCAGCGGCCTTTTTGCAAACGCATATTGGCCAGCTCTTGGAATACCAAAAGGCCGACAGAAATAAGCAACGCGCCGATCGTGGGAACAATTTGTGAAAAGAAAGTGAAAACTGTCGCAGCAACTCCCAAGAGAATGCTTTCCTTCCAGTTTTCCTTGTACATCATGAATGCTTGTTTAATGGGATGCATTTCTCTATGCTAGAGGAATGAAAAATCTTTGGCGACAATTAAAATCATTGATGCAGGGTCTTTGTCTTTTACTTCTAGCGCTGGGATTTGCGGCTTGTGCCTCGCAACCATCTGCACCGACGGGGCCGATTCAAGTAGCGCAGTGGGAAACCAAAGCTCTTATCCGTGACTTAAAGGCAAACAAATCTCAATCCGTCGATATCGATGTCATGGCAGTGAAAAACCAACGTGTGCGCTTGGATGTCACAGCCTTGATGGGATTTCAGGTAGCAAGTTTGGTTATGAGTCCCAAAGAAATTGCTTATATCATCTATCCCGAAAAAAGATTTTATTTTGGAAAGAGTTCAGAGCAAGCGATGAACAAAATCATCGGACTTCCTATTCATCCCATGAATCTGACTTATATCGCTTTTGATGAACCCATCCGCGGTACTGGCTGGACGTGCGAACTAGGTGTTACCGATGGACTCATCTCGAAATGTGAAAATCAGAAGCGCGCTATTCGAGTTGAATGGAAAGATCGAACAGAAGGTAAGAAGAAAGTTGTTATTACGGCTCCTCAGTTCGAAATGCAGTGGCTCTTCAAGTCGCCCCAGACCGAGGTCCAGTTCAAACCTGAGACATTCACGTTGAAACAACCTGAGGGTTTCAAGGCAATACAAATAAATTAAAAAACTCGTTAACCGTCTAGGATTGAGGCATAATCTAATGCATTAGGTGTGTCACCAATCACCCCGGGGAGAGTTTTTTATGTCCTCTAAGATTGACCTTCACTCACTGATTAGCAACTGGCAGAACTCCAGCGTCAATGCCAAAGAACACTGGAGCGGTACTTTCTCGGAGTACCTCGATCTCGTTAAAGCAAATCCAAAAATTACCAGGAATGCCTATCAACGCATGTACGACATGATTGTTGAAGAGGGCACAGAGACTTATATCGACTTCAAGAAAGAGGTGATTCGATACAAGTTCTTTAATGACACCTTCAATAACGGCAAGGATGCAGTCTTCGGGCTTGATGTGCAGTTGATGAAATTGGTGAACATCCTCAAAGCAGCAGCCCTGGGTTACGGTACAGAGAAACGTGTGATCTTACTCCATGGCCCGGTGGGGAGCGCGAAGTCTACGATCTGTCGTATGCTGAAGAAAGGTTTGGAGCGCTACTCGCACCAAACGCAAGGCGCAATTTACACATTTGAATGGATTGATGAAAAACTTCAGCTCGATGGCTTGTTGGGTAAAGACACCAAAGTGTTCCACTCACCAATGAATGAAGAGCCGCTTCTTTTGATTCCAGAAGAAATGCGCCCGGCTTTGTATGAGCAAATCAACAAAGGCCAAGAAGGCTCGTACCGCGTGCATGTGGACGGAGAGCTTTCTCCGCCATCACGTTTTATCTTTAAGCACTTGATGGAAAAATATGACGGCGACTTGATGAAAGTTCTTTCCCACGTTCGTGTGAAACGTCTTTTCATCTCCGAAGCCGACCGTGTCGGTATCGGTACTTTCCAACCTAAAGACGAAAAGAATCAGGACTCCACAGAGCTTACGGGTGATATCAATTACCGTAAGATAGCAGAGTATGGTTCCGACTCAGACCCACGTGCGTTCAACTTTGACGGGGAGTTCAACGTTGCCAATCGCGGGATGATTGAGTTCGTCGAGGTTTTGAAACTTGACGTGGCTTTCTTGTACGATCTTTTGGGAGCGTCACAAGAGCACAGAGTTAAACCGAAAAAATTCGCACAAACGCATATCGATGAAGTGATCATCGGTCATACGAATGAGCCAGAGTACCGTCGTCTTCAAGACAACGAATTCATGGAAGCCCTTCGCGACCGTACGGTGAAGATCGACATTCCGTACATTACTCGCTGGAGAGATGAAGTTAATATCTATAAGCGTGATTTCAACTCGCAAAAAGTACGCGGTATTTCCATTGCTCCGCATACGGTTGAAATGGCGGCGATGTGGGCGATCCTCACGCGCTTGGAAAAACCTAAAAAAGCAAACCTCACACGTTTGCAGAAGTTGAAGCTTTATAATGGTAAAACGCTTCCGAATTACACTGAAGACAACGTGCGTGAGCTTCGTAAAGAAACTCAACGCGAAGGTCTTGAGGGTATCTCGGCTCGTTATATCCAAGACAAACTTTCTAATGCCTTGGTGGCGGCACAGCAGTCTAACAAAGGTTCTGTAAATCCGTTCATGGTCTTTAAGGAACTTGAATCCGGTCTTAAGAGTCACTCGTTGATATCTAATGAAGATATCAAAACTGAGTACAAAGAGCTCTTGGGTGTCGTGATGCAAGAGTACGAGGAGATTATCAAAGGCGAAGTGCAACGTGCGATCAGCGCTGATGAAAGCGCGATGGCAAGATTGTGTGCTAACTATATTGATAACGTGAAAGCTTATACGCAGAAAGAGCGCGTGCGTAATCAGTTCACAGGCAATGATGAAGAACCAGATGAGCGCCTGATGAGATCGATCGAAGATAAGATCGAAATTCCTGAGTCTCGCAAAGATGACTTCCGTCGCGAGATCATGAATTACATCGGGGCTTTGGCTCTGGAAGGCAAGAAGTTCAATTACAAAATGAACGAGCGCCTGCACAAGGCTATTGAGCTGAAACTTTTTGAAGATCAAAAAGACAGTATCAAGCTGACAACTCTGGTGTCGAATGTGGCTGATAAAGATACTCAAGAAAAAATTGATATCGTTAAAACACGTCTCATCAAGGACTTCGGGTACGATGAAATCTCTGCGACGGATGTTCTGCATTACGTAGCAAGTATCTTCGCCCGAGGGGATGTAAAGAATAAATAATGTCGATACGCGAAGACCAAAACCGTTTTAGAGAGATCGTAAAGGGCAAGGTCAAAGAAGACCTGCGCAAATACGTCTCCCAAGGTGAAATGATTGGGAAGCGGGAGGACGAATTCGTCAAAATCCCGCTGCCACGTATTGATATTCCTAATTTCAGATATGGTCCAAAACAATCCGGCGGTGTCGGTCAAGGCGAAGGCCAACCTGGACAAGACGTCGGTGACCCCGGCGAAGGCGGACAAGGTCAAGCAGGTGAAGCTCCCGGTGAGCACATGGTGGAAATTGAACTTTCCATGGAAGAGCTTGCGGAAATCTTGGGAGAGAAGCTGCAACTCCCACGCATTGAACCTAAAGGTCATAAAAATATTGATTCACTCAAGACGAAGTTCACAGGCCTTGCTCCGGTGGGACCTGAAGGTCTTCGTCATTTTAAATCGTCCTATAAAAAAGCTCTAAAGCGCATGGTGGGTTCGGGAACTTACAATCCTGAAGAGCCGCTGGTGCTGCCGATTCGCCGAGACATGCAATACAAGTCTTTTAAAAAGGTGAATCAACCGCAAACTCAAGCGGTCATCATCTATATGATGGACGTGTCGGGTTCGATGGGTGAAGAGCAAAAAGAAATCGTTCGCCTGGAAAGCTTCTGGATCAACACGTGGTTAAAGAAGCATTACAAGGGCCTGGAGACTAGATTCATCATCCACGATGCTGCGGCAAAGGAAGTTGATGAAGATACATTCTTTAGAACGAGTGAGTCGGGTGGTACGTTGATCAGTTCAGCGTATAAACTCTGCCAGGAAATTATCCAGGCAGACTATCCTACGAATGAATGGAATATTTATCCTTTCCACTTCAGTGACGGAGATAACTGGAGCGGAGAAGACACGCGTCTTTGTGTGAAGATGCTGCAGGAATTCTTCCTGCCAAACTGTAACGTCTTTGGTTACGGCCAAGTCGAAAGTAAATACGGCAGTGGTCAGTTTCTGAAGGATTTGCAAAAGGAATTCGGCGAGGATGAACGAATCACGCTCAGCCAAATTGAAGGCCGCGATAAGATTCTGGATTCTATCAAAGATTTCCTCGGCAAAGGCCGCTAACCGCAAACGCGGTTTCATTGGTCCTAGGACAAGGGTTGAAAGTGCCCTTGAGGGAAAGAGGAACTACCATGGCAAATTTAACCCCGGAATTAGAAGCTGAGAGAAAGCGTATTTGCCAGATTGCCAAAGACGCTGGTCTTGATTGCTTTGAGACTATTTTTGAATTGATCACTTATGATCAAATCAATCAATTTGCGGCCTACGGTGGTTTTCCTGTTCGTTATCCACACTGGAAGTTTGGGATGGAGTACGAGCATCTCTCTAAGAGTTATGAGTACGGTCTTTCTAAAATCTATGAAATGGTTATCAATACAGATCCTTGCTATGCCTACCTGATGGAAGGCAACGCCATGATGGACCAGAAGCTTGTCATGGCCCACGTGTACGGACACTGTGACTTCTTTAAGAACAATATCTGGTTCTCTAAAACGAATCGCAAGATGATGGATCAGATGGCGAACCATGCGACTAGAATACGTCGTTATATGGATCGCTATGGTCAGGATACTGTTGAGAATTTTATAGATGTTTGTTTGAGTCTTGAAAATTTGATCGATAGATACTCTCCTTATGTGGAAAAGTCTGTGACTAAGTCGGCACCTACACCGACTCAAGATACAAACTACTTATTGCGCGTCGATCGCGATTACATGCGCGACTATATCAATCCACCGTCTTTCGTTGCTGAACAAAAAAAGAAGGCGGAAGAAGAAGCGGCGGTAAAAGCTCAGCGCTTTCCACAAGAACCGCAAAAAGATATTTTGAATTTCTTTATTCACCACGCTCCGCTTGCTGATTGGCAAGCCGACGTACTGACGATCATTCGGGACGAAGCTTATTATTTTTCGCCACAAGGTATGACCAAGACGATGAATGAAGGTTGGGCTTCGTATTGGCATTCAACACTTATGACGACAAAGATTTTGAATGATTCCGAAATCATCGACTTTGCCGATCATCACGCGGGTACCATGGCCATGGCGCCGAACGGTTACAATCCCTATAAAGTAGGTATTGAGTTGTTCCGCGATATTGAAGAGCGTTGGAACAAAGGAAAATTCGGCCGTGAATGGGAAGAGTGCGATGATGTTCGTGAGCGTAAGCACTGGGACAAAAAGCTTAATTTAGGCCGTGAGAAGATCTTTGAAGTGCGTAAGGTCTGCAATGACGTGACTTTCATTGATCAGTTTTTGACGGAAGACTTCTGCGTTCGCAATAAGCTTTTCGTATATAAG
>JAGIAF010000020.1:16561-19090 GCA_017745015.1 Bdellovibrio sp.
CTTCAAGGCTATCAAGGCTCAGCTGCTTTTCCATATGACGAACTTTGGGCAACCGATCATTCGCATTGAAGATGCGAACTTTGAAAATCGTGGCGAGCTGCTTCTTACGCATTTGCACGAGGGCATTGATATGCAGCCGGATTTCATGAGCGAGACTCTTAAAAACGTGTTTAAACTTTGGAAACGCCCGGTCAATATCGCGACCGTGATGGATGAAACTGCGCAGCTTTTTAGATTCGACGGAAAGGAGTACACTCAGCATAAGCTGGGCGAGGGCCCAAGCCCTAATCCTGCGAATGAAGAAAGCTCCGGCTCATGAAGAACACACGTTTAGTTTTCAGTACTGATCCAAAAGACAATGTCGTCTGTCCCCAATGCAAAGAATTGAAGGCGGAGTGCCGCTGTATTCCAGAAGAAGACAGTTCTAAGAAGTTCACAGCGATTTTCCGTCTCGAGAAAAACGGACGCGGCGGAAAAACTGTGACCGTCCTTGATGGACTCCCGCGCAACGACGATTACCTGAAAACATTGTCCAAAGAGCTTAAGGCGAAGTGCGGCGTTGGCGGTTCCTATCTAATTGGGGATAAGCACGGTATTATAGAAATACAAGGTGACAAACGCGACGCGATTAAGAAGATTCTGGATGTTAAGGGGATTAAGTACAAGGGCGTCTAAAACTGGACTTTTGGTAACTTGTATTTTTGTTCGATATTAGCGAACCTCTTAAATATGGAAATGTTTACGTACGATCCCGCAAGGAGAGCTCACTTGGCTGCAAAGAAAATCGTTATCGTTGATGACTACGAGGAAAGTTGTAAGCTCTTAGCGGAGATTCTTAGTTCAACTTATGATTGCTCATACACGTCAGATAGCATGACAGCGGTTCAGCTGATTAATGATAAAAAGCCTGATCTTATTCTTTTGGATTACAAAATGCCTGGCATGTTGGGCGTGGACGTTTGCCGCGAAGTTCGCGAACGTGAATCTACTAAAAATACGCCGATCATTTTCGTTTCTGGCGCGGCAACGATCGATGAAAGAATCAAAGCCTTCGAAACGGGCGCTGATGACTTTATCTCTAAGCCTTTCCATGTGAAAGAGTTGATTTTGCGAATCAAAGCTCGTCTTTCTGAAAAAGAACCAGAAATGACGGCAGAGTTGAAAGCCGGAAACATGACGATGAATCTTTTGTCTCGCCAAGTTTTCATCGAAGGTGAAGAGATCAACCTCACTCCAAAGCAGTTTGATATCTTAAAGCTTTTGGTAGCTGGTAAGAACAATCTGGTGACTCGCGAGAAGTGTTTGACGGAAATCTGGGGAGACACGGAAGTGACTTCTCGCAACGTGGACTCTCAAATCAACTATTTGAAACGTAAAATTGCGAAATTCAATGGTCGCATCGTAGCGGTTCCTTCTTTGGGTTACCGCCTTGAAGCGCAAGAATAGTATTTAAGTAAAATTAAAACTAAAAAGGCGGAAGTTACCTTCCGCCTTTTCTTAATTTACTAATGTTGCAGCTTCTTTCTGTAGATCTTTGAATTTGGTATCAAACTTCTTCAAGGACTCTGGTCTAACGTTCATGGTTGCAAAATTCAGCTGAAAGATTGCCGTTGATACTTGCGGATCCGTTGCCAGCTTTTGGTTAACCTCAGTCGCGAGATCCTTATTGTCGTCTAATTTTTTAAACCAGGCTTCGAACTTCTTTTCATCTTTAAGGTCCTCAGCTTTTTCAAAACCGTACTTTTTAAGATTCAAAGCTGTCCATAGTTTTTTATAACCGTCTTCAGTTTGCTTTGCGATTTCCGCTTGGTATTCCGGCAATTCAGGAGTTGAAGGTTGATTGACGGTTTTAAAGACATCTGCCGTGATTTTTGAAATGTCATTCCAGTTCGCGACGAAATTTTTTCCGTTAGATAAATTTGCCCACAAGATGCTGGTATCGGTAGGTGTAGCTTCCCCTTTTGTTGGAGCATTCAAAGCTGCCGTCAAAAGCGTCGTGGTGGCTAAAACTTCGAAACGCATGGAGTCGCGGAGAATTTCTTGGCTGTTGAGTTTTAGAATTTCCTCTTTTAGTGCCTGCAATCTTGCCTTGTCAGACTTTTTGAGCTTTTGACCGTTCATACCTTTCAAAGTATCAAGTGAATCTTTTAAAAAGGACTGGCCGATTAAATTCACAATGAAAGGCCCTTTGCATTGGGCGACGGCCAAAGTTAATTCATTCAAGCTCGCGGCCTTTTTCAGATTACCTTCCTTGGCAACTTGAGTGAGGGCGATTTTCAAGCCTTTGTGAAATTCTGTGACTCTGAGATTAAAAGTTTCTGTGGCGTAGGCATTGCAACCTTGCGGTGCGAGTTTAGAAATCTCTAAAACCTTTTTGGTAATTTCCTTATTGCTGCCTGTAGCATTAAATTTATAAATGCTATCATAAAGTAGACTACTGCTTTGTGGCGGCATCACTATTTTCTCTTTTTCTGACAAAAGCGGATTTACTTTTTGAACTGTCTCCGCAAATTGAAAAGTTGATTGCGG
>JAGIAF010000210.1:0-212 GCA_017745015.1 Bdellovibrio sp.
GATTATTTCCGTCTTGAAAACCCCAGCATTGCTAACAACCGCGAAGGACTTTTTCTTAGAGACTACCCTATTGTCTGCTCGATCAGTCGCAAAGGACGAATTACGAAGAAGGCTTTAGATAAAGCAATCGATGATATCAAAACTTCGGGAAAAATGAAGGCGTTATTTAAAAAGTACGGCAGTACCTATATTGATTGAGATCCACCTCGCCG
>JAGIAF010000210.1:222-5998 GCA_017745015.1 Bdellovibrio sp.
CAGCTTTTCATCAAATACAGCCAGCATCTTCCCATTAAATTCTTGGATCAACGCTTGGGCTTTTTGATATTGCTCAGGAGACAGAGCCACAAACGTTGAATACAGCTTGCGCTTCTCTGAAGGGCCTTGCGCAGCTTCGTATGCTTGTCTGATCCCTTCAGTATGGAAAGCCTTCAGATACCCATTGCCTGCTTCCGACGGCACTTTAAAGTGGCTGTTCGCCGCTCGGTATAGGATGGTTCCATCCTCGCGCACTTTGCAGTCCACCAGCTTTTGCCAGATCAAGCATTTTAACGCTTTATCAATTCGTTCAAGCTCGCAATCGAAATCCCGCGCCCAAGTTTCCGGATCTGAAGACGCATCTTCAAAACTTAAATAAGTAAAAAGCTGCGGAATCAATGGATCCGCCAAGAATTCGCCAAGATCTTGCACTTCGATTTCTTGAATATAATGAGTCCATTGATTGAAGATCTCACGTAAGTATAAAGCCTTGAGACCGTGGCTTGGAGCAACTTCACAGTTCACCAACAAAAGCAGATAGGTGCTTTCCTCGTCATTCAACTTCAAACCCTGAAGCAGGGCTGGAACAATGCTTAATGTGGGTGGCTTTTCCCCAAGGGCCAAATAGCGCAAGTAAGAACGGCTCTTAATCCCCATCTCACCAGCCCATTTTTCGTAAGAGAACGATTGTTCAACCGCCTTTCTATACTGATAAATTGCACGCAAATACTCAGACAAAGTTTTAAACTCGTACACATTGGGTTTCACCGACATCTTGTTCATGTGAGAAAGCATAGCAATCTGCGCCACCTTTGGGACGTCCAGATTGTTGTTCTTTCAAAAAGAACAAGGCCTGCATTTAGAGGCTTTGTTTAAAAGTTTGCCGCACCAGTCTCCCTTAAAACCCATTAACAAAGGCTGGCGCCCCGGCACCAAGCGTGCAATAAGCCTCCTTAAATTAAACATCCGCCCCAGAGCGATCTTCTGGAGAAAAACAATTAAGGAGTTTTTATGAAAAACATGATCCTCGTATCTTTATTCACATTGATGACTGCTTCTTCTGCTTTTGCTGGTGGCGGCACTGTTGGTTCTGACCGTTTAACAAGTTTCGATGATTCTCTAAAAAAGATCAGCGCTGCCCTTGCTGATTCAAGCGTGATCTCTGCCCTTAAAGGTGAAGCTGTGAAAAAAGTTGAAGTGGGTGGTGATGACAATCTTGATGTTCAAATCACTTCTAATAGCTGCCAAACTATCGTAGGTTTGACTTACATTATCCAAAACGATCAAGTTGTCGGTTATAAAGTCGAAAACATCGCGGCCTGCCAATAGTTCTACAAACAAAAAAGCCCTGAGAACCAGGGCTTTTTAACTTCTTTAAACCGTCTCTGCGAATAGTTCCTGATAGGACTTGATGTGAGTCTCATCGATACGTTTGTATAAGTCTGCACGACTCAGATCTTGATGCTTTGAAAAACCCATCGCGCCGATAATGTGCGCCACAGTTCCCAAAGTCTCTCCGTGAAAGTTCTTAACACGCTCACGTTTCGTTGGAACGTGAAGACCCTTTACCAAGTTTGGATCTTGAGTTGCAACCCCTGTCGGGCATTTATTGTTGTTACAACGAAGAGCTTGGATACAACCCAAAGCCAACAACATCGAGCGAGCGGCATAAGTCGCATCCGCTCCGATACAAAGAAGCTTCACGATATCAAATGCTGTCGTGATTTTTCCAGTCGCAAGGACTTTTACTTTATCGCGAACGCCGAACTTTTTAAGAGTGTCGACAACAATCACCAAAGCATCGATACCTGGCATACCCATGTAGTTAGAGAATTCCAAAGGTGCGGCACCCGTTCCGCCTTCAGCGCCGTCAACTACGATGAAATCAGGGAAGGAATTCTTTTCCGCCATCAAAGCGACGAGTTCTTCGAATTCGCGGCGATGACCCAAGCACAATTTAATACCCACAGGTTTACCGCCAGACAGATCGCGCAGTTTTTCAATGAAAGACAACATCTCGGCGGCATCACGGAAAGCGCTGTGTCCTGGAGGTGAGATCACGTCTTTACCCATTGGAACGTTACGAATGTTTGCGATCTCTTGAGTGACCTTTTTCCCCGACAACATCCCGCCGTGACCTGGTTTCGCACCTTGAGACAATTTGATCTCGATCATTTTTACTTGCGGATAGCTTGAGTTCTTTTTGAAAAGCTCTGGATCGAATGCGCCCTCATGAGTGCGACAACCGAAATAGCCAGTCCCGATCTGCCAAATAAGATCGCCACCCATTTCCAGATGATAAGGGGACAAACCCCCTTCGCCTGTATTATGAGCGAAGCCACCATCTTTAGCGCCACCGTTCAAAGAGCGAACCGCATTTGTTGAAAGCGAACCAAAGCTCATCGCTGAAATATTCAACAGGGACAATGAATAAGGCTGCTTACATTTTTCTCCACCCACCATGATGCGCAGGTCTTTTTCATTCACGTGCTTTGGATACATTGAGTGAGTCACGAACTCGTAACCCTGCTTATAAACGTCGTGCTGAGTCCCGAAGGGAACCGTATCTAAAACTTTTTTAGCACGCTGATAAACTACGGAACGTTGTTCACGATTGAACGGACGGCCGTCAGTGTTGGATTCAATGAAGTATTGATTGATCTCTGGACGGATCGATTCCAAGAGATAACGGAAGTGACCAAAAACCGGGAAATTTGACTTGATCGCGTGACGAGTTTGACGGATGTCGCGAATACCCAACGCAAAAAACGGTACAAAAAAGAAGAGAGATAACAGCCCGATCGTCCAATAGAAATAAAACAGAACATTCAATGCCAACACAACCACAAGGGCGATGTAAAACTCTTTTCTCATTATTGAGCCTCGAAATTAGGTATCTCTAAACTTGGTTTTTAAACTTCAAAGCGCAGTATACAGAGTTTTGACAAATAAAGACAGAGGCTTCGACTGATGGCTCGTAGAGAAGACTCAGATCCGAACTTAATTCATGATTTTAATTAGAAATTCGACCCACATAGGTCAGCATCCCCCGGGTTGCAGCATTGAGTTGTACTCCAACAGTATAAATTCCAGGAAAATAATACCTGCCATTTACTGAGCGGAACGTTTGATAAACAGCTTGTTTGCCGAGCCATTGTCATTGGGGCGTTTCCTGGGTATTTACTACGCTATGGTAACGACGACATATCCGCACCACATTCGAGTTTTAAAAGAAGAGTTCGAAGAACGAGCTGCACGCAATAGTGGCTATTCCTTAAGAGCCTATGCCAGAGACCTGGGGTTAAGTCCCGCGACTCTATCGCTATTGTTTAATATGAAAAAAGGAATTTCTGAGCAAAAAGCGGGAGACATCGCCGCCCGTCTGGGTTTTACAATCTATGAAAAAGAACAGTTCCTTTTAAGTGTAATATCGCAACACTCGCGCAGTCCCGGCCGTCGCCAAGAGTCCCTGAAAAAGATCGAGCAATTGTCGACACTCTCGAGACGTCAAAAGAAAATCGCAACAGAGGTCTTTGCCGCTGTTCAGAACTGGTACTGTTTGGCAATTTTGGAACTTCTGGAGCTAGATCACTGCAGTCACAAACCGGTGTGGTTTGCAGAGAAATTGGGCCTTAACGTTGTCGTCATCAAGAATGCCCTAGAGAACTTAACTCGTGCTGGGTTGATTGAGTTTAGTAAAGGTAAATATCGTGCGCTGACAGAAGAGTCGACAACGGAGGAAGACGTTCCTTCACAAGAGATTAAAAACTTTCACGCCCAAGTGATGAAGCGAGCCGAGCAGTCATTGTATAACGATGCTGTCAATGAGCGTGAATTCATCAGCATGACTTTGGCATTTCCTGAAAAGGAAATTCAAGAAGCACAAAAGATGATCCGCGATTTCCAACAAGCCTTCGCAGATCGCTTTTACACGCAAACGAAAAAGAAAAAAAATTCCGTCTATCAACTAGCCGTACAATTCTATCGCTTAGATAAAAAGGAGAAATAAAATGAAATACTTCGCAATTGCTACATGGCTTTTAGTCTCTCAGGTTTCATTTGCAGGCCCTCGTGTTGTAAAAAATGGTGGTGACATGGATGCCATCGAATTCGTAGGCATCGGTCAACAACTGGTAAAAACTCTTTCAGAAAATAGAGATGCCGTTAAGTTTGATCTTAGTAAAGTAGCCAAGGCCGTTGATGAAACTCGCGTTGAGTCCACATCCAAAAAACTCACGCTTGATGGCAAAGATAAAGATGCTATCAATACTCCCTCCGAAAAAACGATCGTATTCAATCGTATCGCTTGGGCAGGCAAAGGTGATTTGGACAAAAAAGCGATCTTGGTATTGCATGAGTACTTTGGAATCGCAGGCATCGCGGATCAAAAATATGATATCTCGACTGCAGCGATTGAAAAGATCGGTTTTGGTAAAGTGAACTACCGTGGTGAGATCTATGATCGCAAGCTTTCAAATGAAGAAGTACGTAAGTTGCTCCCGCTCTATTTGAATATGATTTCATTACAAGTGAATAGATTGCCGTCACCAGTCGACAATCGCGTTTTGAAACTGATGAAAGCAACGGCAACGGGTTTTACTCGCCCGGTCAGCTATGATCGCGAAGGCTCCGCGATTGTGGATATTCAAGAAACTATCTCTATTCTCGAAAACTATGCAAAAGAGCTCAAAGAAATTGCCGCTGATGAACGAATGCAAAGTACGATGACTGTCGTGGACGGATTCAAAGCTTCAATGACAACCGTTAATTGCGAATTGGGTTATAAGTCAGTCACTCGCGATGAACGTATTGTGAAGTGTGTGCGCACCTTAAACGAAGGTGAAGGCACAATCATCCTGAGTGTGGATGGAAAAACGTTTGAACCCATCGGTGTCCTGTTTGTTGATCTGTTCCAGGCAGATTAATTAGGATTTCCTTGCGGCCCACCTTGAGATGTTTGCTCTGTCTTCTTACCGTAAACAGTTTTCAAGTGGGCCGGACTGTTAAAGCCTCCAGAGTGTCGGTACTCTATTCTAAAGGGAGGTTCGTTGTGAATTTTAAGTTTGCGCTTATGTCGTTATTGGTAGTTATCTTTGCAGGCGGTTCCGCGTTCGCAAAATCTGATGCCAAACTAGAATCAAAGTCTAAATCAGTTCGCAAAGTTGCTGGTGAAGCCGCTTCTGATACCGAGATTGCCTTGGCCCATATGGTAATCAGCCAAGTGCTCAACGGTAAATTGTTAGCGTCAGATGAGGCTGGCAAAGCGTATCGTGGATTTAAAAAGATTCTAGAGGGATTGCAATACAGTGATTACCATACAGAAGGTGTAATTTGTGACAGTGCCCTTAACGGCGTTAAGCTTTGCTCCATCAGAGTAATTATACTTGACGAAGAATCGGGTTGGAGTGATCCACATGATCTTCGCGTAAGTATTTCTCGCGACGGTAAAGTGACAACCGGAGAGTGGATTCGTTACAGAAAAGAATCCGAGGGCGTAGGCTAGGACTTTTTGCACAGTAAACAGTATGTATCCAGAAAGGGGCTGATGGCTCCTTTCTCATTTGTGGTTTAGGTGATTCTCCTTTACTAATTGGCCGTTCGATTTAAGAACTTTAATCAGGAGATTTACCATGAAATTGTTCGTAGTAATGATATTGACGGTTTTCGGTGCGACGGCTTTTGCAAAATCCAATTCCTTTACTTGCGCCTCTCCGGCAGGTGACCGTGCGACGATCGAAGTAAAGTATCCCTTGATTGGTTCTCCGTCAGTTAAGTT
>JAGIAF010000211.1 GCA_017745015.1 Bdellovibrio sp.
GGGTTATTCAGAAAGTTCGGCATTTCGACGAATTCAAACCATGCGGTTATTGAAAGAAGTACCTGAAGTCGAGACAAAAATTGTCGATGGAACTCTGACTCTTTCAGCGGCGGCTCAGGTCCAGACATTTTTAAAGTCTGAATCGAAAGTGGGGCAGGCACAGCGAACCGCTGAGGAAAAATTGCAGCTGATCTCATCAGTGGAGAACAAGTCTTCACGTGAAATTGAAAAACAGCTTTTGTCGATGCAAGTCGCAGCGCAAATTCCTCTAGAAAAGGTCAGACAGATCACAGACAATCACACAGAATTACGATTGGTGTTGCCCGAAGAGCTTCGCAATAAGCTCGATCATCTGCGCCTGCTGCTCTCTCATGTGAATCCAGAAATGAACTATCTCGAGTTGTTTCAATACTTATGTGAAAAAGCTCTTAAGCAATTGGATCGCGCAGAAAAAACTGTTAAGACTTCACCGTCATCTAAAAAATTTGAGGGAGTAATATCCATAGGCGCTCGTCATATTTCCGCAGATCTCAAAGCCAAAATTTGGCAACGCGATCAAGGTATGTGCACTTACATGGATCACAAGTCAAAGCGTCGTTGTGAATCGAAATTTCAGTTACAGATCGATCACATCAGGCCGTTTTCTTTGGGCGGGGATAATTCGGAGGATAACTTGCGGCTGCTTTGCTCGCATCATAACTTGCATCGGGCACGAAAGACGTTCGGGGAGATAGGGCGATTTCAGGAATAAAAAAGGGAGCCAGAGGCTCCCTTTTAACTTAGTACAACTTTAGTTGCTCGCCGACGAGCTTTTTCAAATCGTTTACGTATCCCATATACTCTTCCAAATCCAGGCGATCATCTTTGCGAACATGGGCGCTTGGTGTGTTGTATTGAGTGAGTTCAATAACGTCTGCGTGAGAAGAGACTTCAGAAAGACCTTCGTCTTCTAGGCTCGTCATCAAAACGTCCAAATCGTGGCCATCATCACCTTCTGGGAATTCAAGTTCACGCAAAGACATCAAAGCTTTAAGGTAAAGCTCGCAAGCTTGCGCCAGATTGTATCCAACGATGTCGTGTTGGTTCTCGTCAGTCAGGTTCTTTTGGGCGATATCGATGTTGTCTTGGGCTTTCAGGATCATAGATTTAGCGGAAGATACGCTCATGGATGTCACCTTTTCTGGTTGTTTGTCTCAGATTAACTTGTTCTTGCTAGTTTTAAAAATAAAAAACCCACAATTTTATACAAATTGTGGGTTTCAAATTTGGGCTATAACCGCAAACTATTTAGCTTCTTTTAAAATACGATCGATGATGTCTTTGAATTCAGAGAACGGATATGCACCGCGAAGAGAAACACCGTTGATCAAGAAACCTGGAGTACCGGAGAAGTTGAATTTTCTAGCTTCTTCCATGTCAGCTTCGATAGTTTTAGTGATTTTTTCGTCTTTAAGATCTTTTTCAAGACGCTTCATGTCCGCACCTGCTTTTTTAGCTGTGTCTTTCAAGAAAGCTTCTTTTTTAGCATTCAATTCACCTTGGTTTTCGAAAACTAGGTTGTAGAATTTTTCTGCTTTAGCATGATCTTGCATAGCAATTGCTTCGAAGTAGCGAGCTGCTGGCATTGCCATAGGATGGAAATCCAAAGGCAAGTGTTTGTAGAACACGCGAACGTCTTTAGGGTACGCTTTCATCACTTCATCGATAGTTGCGTGACCTTTAGAGCAGTATGGGCATTGGAAGTCAGAGTATTCGATGATTGTGATTTTCGCGTCTTTAGGACCGAAGAATACGCGGCTCTCATCGATAGCTGGTTTCAAAGGATTTTTGAATTCCTCATCACGCTTTTTGCCTTCTTCAGCCATAGCTTTTTCTTGAGCTTTTTTCTGAGCGCCTTGAGCAGCTTTGTTCACCACTTCGATGAATTGCTCAGGGTCTTTTTCGATAGCGGCGAAAACGATGCTTGGATCTTTTTCTACTGCTTCTTTAAGTTGTTTTGCGGATGGTGCACAATTCACAAGGGAAAGTGCCAACGCTGTGATTGTTGCCAGTTTAAATGCTTTCAATGTTGCCTCCATAATGGAAATTTAATGTGTTAAAACTCAAAAAGCCCTCCCATTGTGCCACCAATATTTCGGAGGAGGGAAGGAAAAAATCCCCAACTAAGGTCTAGGTTCTTCGGTTGTGTTACGACAGAGGCTCCTGGACTTGCGCTGTTAATCGACGTGTTTAGACTGGAATGTATGAAAATCACAAATTTTATTTTAGCAACGATGGTGTTCGTACTTTGTCTCAATGCGCAAGCGGGCCTGCTCCTCAATTACTCGCAGCTGGCGACCAAAGATCTCGACGAAATGAATCAATTAGTAAACGACAAAATCAAGGAATCGAAAAAATCTTATTCCGGTAAGAACGTTCCACTGAAGGAAGCGCTGCAAGCTATCTATTCTCGTCCCAATGATGACGATATGATCGATAAGATTGTTGGCCCGGTGCGCACAAATCTTGATGAGTTGGAGGCCTGGGAAAAAACTGTCAGTCAATTAACTGACGAAGCAGTGAATGCACTGAAGCATACCAAGCCATTCAAACCTGTCGTGCAAGTAACGTACGCAATCTTTCTTGAAAATCTTATGTCAGAAATGAAGCCTTTCCTTAAGGATGGCGGGTTTGAAAGAAAAATCGTGGAAAGAATTGCCAACGCCAAAATCGAAATTACGGATGCGGCAAAAGGCGAAAGAAAGCTTCGTATGATGAAGGGCACAGATTCTCCATCCGATATCGCAACAAAATTGCTTTCTGAAAATCCAGTAGTCGCAAAAAAAGTAGCTGCTCCGACTGAAAGTTCGGCAGAAACTTCCACTTCCCAGCAATAATTTCCCTCGACCGGACTGGCCTCTGGTACCTTCGGACCACGGGCCAGCGTCAAACGATAGATCTCCTCAAGTCTCCAAAAATCGCCTCAAATTGACTCAAGTTCTAATGAACTCCTACCGATAGAAACAACGTGGGGATGAGTGGGCATGATGCCCCGGTACTTCGATGAAGTCGAAGTGCAAGCAGATGGAGGATTCAATGTTTCTTCAAGGCGATTTGCAAGTGATGTTCGATGCACTTTACTCAGTGGGCGCGATCGATCCAGTTTTGAAATTGGATTGGAGCGAGATCACAAAAGAGATGATGGCAAACCCTCAACTTTTGAGTGAAGCGTTCCAAAGCATTAACGGCTGCCGCGGAGACAAAGATCTTCTTGTTCAAAAACTCCACATGATGGATCAAAGATCCGTAAGTTATATCGCCATGGAGGTCGCTCGTGAGTTTTGTGAATTCCAAGACCGTAAAGATCTGCACTAAGATCGTTATCGCATTGCTATTCTCAGGCGTGGCTCACGCGTGGGAAGTTGATTTTTCGCGTCGACAAGTTGATTTCAACAAAATCAGCAATGATGATCGCTTGCCTGCAAGCATTCGTGAAGATCAGTCTGTCAGTATCCTCAGCAAAGTTTTCGACTCTGTCGAACCAACACAAGACATCGTGATCATGAACACTGAAAAAGGCTTCGTGCCTGAAACAGTGCGTTTGAAAAAGGGCAATAACTACCGCATTCACGTGGTGAACGTGAACGGCAAAGAGAAAAACGTAAGCTTCGTGCTGGATGCATTCTCTGAGCATCACAATACGGTATTCGGTGAAGAAAAAACTTTCAGCGTAATGCCTAAAACAGATGGCATTTTCTCGTATCAATGCCCTGAAACAGCAGTGCAAGGTAAATTCATTATTTACTCTGACGCTCCGGGCGCTGGCGACAGAAAACCAGCTTCATCTAACTAATTTTTTAGTCTAAGGAAGACACCATGTCGGATTCGTCGAACGTTTTCAAACAGACCATTCAGCAGAATCTCGGTCCTGTTTTGAAATACTTGGACGATCCTGGTGTCTCCGAAATCCTCGTTAACGGCCCCCATGAAATCTTCGTCGAGAAAAAAGGTAAGCTTGAAAGAGTTTCCGAAACCTTTCCGTCGGAAGATGACTTGCGTGCAGCCGTAAACTCCATCGCACAAAGTGTCGGCCGTCGTATCAATGACGAAAATCCTCGTTTGGATGCACGTTTGCCAGATGGGTCCCGTATCGCAGCGGTGATTCCACCGATGTCTCGTAAGGGCACGACTCTTTCTATTCGTAAATTCACGAACACGAAAATCACATTCACAGATTATATCAAGATGGGCACGATCTCTGAAGACGGCGCACGCTTCTTGGAT
This sequence comes from Bdellovibrio sp., assembly GCA_017745015.1. Lineage (GTDB taxonomy): Bacteria > Bdellovibrionota > Bdellovibrionia > Bdellovibrionales > Bdellovibrionaceae > Bdellovibrio. Next base: position 4,264 of record JAGIAF010000211.1, read on the forward strand.
GTCGCGATGTTCTTAGGTAAGAACATTATCGTGAGCGGTGGTACTGGTTCCGGTAAGACGACCTTGTTGTCGTTATTGTGTTCACGGATTCCCAAAGGTCAGCGAGTGTTGGTCATCGAGGACTCATCAGAGTTGCAAGTCGATTACGACCACTTGGTGATGTTTGAAACGCGCATGGCTGATGCCCAAGGCAAAGGCGAAGTGTCGATCAAAGATCTCGTGAAAAGTGCTCTGCGTTTGCGTCCGGATCGCATCATCGTCGGAGAGGTTCGCTCCGGCGAAGCTCTTGAACTTTTGAATGCGATGAATACCGGTCACAAAGGTTGCATGGGCACTGTGCATGCGAACTCTCCAGAAGATGCCATCGTCCGTTTGGAAGCTTTGGCTCAAGGCGGGGACGGCAAGATCAGCGAGCGTGCTCTTCGTCAGCAGGTTTCTTCAGCTATCGACTTAATCGTACAAATCTCGCGTTATGGTGATGGCTCGCGTCGCATCGGGGCAATCTCTGAAGTGCTCGGTTTTAACCCGGATGGTTCGTACAACGTAGTTCCGATCTTTGAGTTGGGTAGATTGACTCGTCGCGCCGACGGAACTCTGGAAGGCAAACTCGAAGCCACCGGCAATGTTCCGTCGTTTATGGACGAAATTGTCGACAACAAACTCCCTTTCCCAAAATCCAAATTCCAAAAAGCCGCCTAATCCGCCTTCGCTGAAGCTTCGGCGTGACAAGTCCGTCTCTTGAGTGCGGCGCGTTGTGACGTTTGGGCTGTGTCTTTTTTTTGTTCGAACATAATATAGTTATTTCAATGGCTTTGCTTTTACGCTAAGACATTTTCGTGCACTTTAGTTGTAAGATCTCCAACTCAGTTTTGACAGTTTTAGAGGAGCAGGGCGAAGACCTTTCACCTCTGTATGAGCAGGTTCATCTGCCTGTCGAACTTTTGCGTGATTCGTCTTACTGGATCTCCGCTCCTGACATGGAGCAATTCCTGGAAATGGCTTTGCGTTTGCCACTGAAACGCGATGGTGATGTGCTGACTCGCGCGGGTCACAACGGACCTGAGCTGCGCGCTTGGGGCGTGCTTGATAGCGTTCTGCGCATGATGCCTCGTCCACAAGAGATCTTTAATCAGCCTGAACAGTTTTTGTCGTATTTCATTTCTCCAAAACCACCGATTGAAAATCTTCGTCGTGACGAAGTGAGCATCTCTTTCGATTTGCCACTTCCGGCAGAACAATATCCGTTGGTGACGACATACTTGAAGGCGGCGTTTGAATCCTTGCCGGTGTACGTAGGCCAACCTCTTGCGCGTTGTGAGTGGGAAGGTATCACGCTGAAGCTCAACTGGGCGACTCAGCAAAAATCTATCTTCAGCGAAAGCGAAAACGTCGGTCATCAAGTCAGCCCGGATCTTTTCCAGAGCTTGCTGAACGATTTGCAAAAGACTCAGCGTGAGCGTGAGGACTTGCAAAAGTACGTAACCGATCTTGAAGAGAAAATTCGCAATTATGAAAAACAAAAACTAGAGCAAGCAACTCATGTTGCTGTGGAAGAAGACAACTCGCACAAGGCGTCTTTGATTCCACATGAAGGCACGTTGTCGCATCTGGCATTCGATGCTGAATCTCCAGGTTATGTTTTGAATCAAAACTTGGCGCGTATGCACGACTACATGGTGC
>JAGIAF010000212.1 GCA_017745015.1 Bdellovibrio sp.
AGCTAAGGCTATTTCGCCTTATGCGCACTTTGAAGGTGCCGCTGGACATCGCGACCTCAGCGTTCAAAGTGTTAAATGCTCTTTGAATTATGACAAGCGCGCTTATGAGTGCACGCTTTCCGTTGTAGACTTTGAATAATTACCACACCGTTTCGACTAGCAATCTAAGGGCGGATCCTTGAATGATTCGCCTTTACCTTCCCCTGTTCGACCTTTAAGCTGATGTCATGCTCGAACAAATCTTCATGCATCAAAAAGCGTTCGCACTGCAATTGCGCAAGGAATCCCTTGAGGTTCGCCTTGAGCACCTCGACACCCTTGAACAAATCATCAGCCAAAACCAACAGGCCTTCTGCGAGGCTTTAGCCAAAGACTTCTCGAAGCCCGAAGCCGAGAGCCTTTTGACTGAGATCTACCCCCTGATCCATGAAATCCAGTTCGCTAAAAAGAACCTTAAAAAGTGGATGAAGCCGCAAAAAACTTCGACCCCGTTGTTGATGAAAGGTGCTAAGTGCGCCATTCAACAGGAACCCCGTGGCGTGTGTTTGCTCATCTCCCCTTGGAACTACCCCCTGTTGTTAACCTTTGGACCTTTGATTTCGGCGGTAGCCGCCGGTAATACCGTGGTGATCAAGCCCTCGGAATTTACCAGCCATGTTTCCTCGTTGATGGCTAAGCTGCTGAAAGAAAAGTTCAAGGATGAGCATATCGCGGTTGTTTTAGGCGGCCACGAGACTTCCACTGAACTCTTAAAGTTCCCCTTTGATCATATCTTCTTTACTGGTAGCACCCACGTCGGTCGCATCGTAATGGCAGCGGCCGCGAAGAACTTGAGCAGTGTTACTTTAGAACTTGGCGGTAAGTCCCCGACGATTGTGGATAATACTGCTGACCTGGAATTAGCCGCAGATAAAATCCTCTGGGGTAAGTTTATCAATGCAGGTCAGACTTGCGTGGCTCCAGATTATCTATTTGTACAGAACACAGTTCATCACCGCTTCATCAAAATACTTAAAGCAAAACTTGACGCCACCTACGGTAAGTCTGCGGAAGAACGTAAATCCTCAAAGGATTTCGCAAGAATCATCAACACTCATCACACCAAAAGACTTAAAGGACTTCTTGAAGAGGCCCTGGCGCATAACGCAGGCTTTATATATGGCGGTGAGGTCGATGTGGCCGATCGTTATGTGGCTCCGACCCTGATTGAGAACGTTGATGTCCACATGGGCTTGATGAAAGAAGAAATCTTCGGCCCGATTTTACCGATCCAAACCTTCAAGGACATGAGCGAGGTCGTTCACTTTATCAACGAACGCCCGAAACCTTTGACCCTTTACATGTACTCTCATTCCGATATGCATATCGAACAAATCGCCAAGGAAACTTCATCGGGAGCTTTAAGCATTAACGATTCAGTGATTTATATGGCCAACCCCTATTTGCCATTTGGCGGAGTTGGCGAAAGCGGTATGGGAGCTTCCCACGGATATCACGGCTTTAAAGAATTCTCTCATGGCAAAGCCATCTTCAAACAAAGCTGGACCGGAAAGTTCCTGAAGATGGTCTATCCACCCTACAACCAAAAGAAGATCGACCTCTTAAAATCAGCGATCCGCTTTAAGGTTTAGGGGTAACTTAGGGGTAACAGTTCCCTTTTCGGAACGCGCCGCCTCCTATTTCCAATCTGGGCAGGCTGCGCTTTAGTAGTTTTCTTGCAAGACACTCTGCCATGCCTAGAAAAATACTCATTTTGACAGACGAAGCGCCCTATCACATAACCAACCGATCCAATAACAAAGAGAACTTCTATTTAGAGATGCCTTTTCTTTGGACGATCTTTATGGACTGCCTTGAACAATTGAAAATCCAGTTTCACTGCCAAATTCACAGTTTTGTTCTAATGTCCAACCACTACCATCTGGTCATCAGCACGCCCCGCCGCAATATCGGTGAAGCAATGAAATACCTCCATCGCGAGGTGGCTCGAAAAAGCAATCGTGAGACTGGCAGAATTAATCATTTTTTTGGTGGAAGATACAAATGGTCCCTTATTGATCGAGAAGATTACTATTGGAACTGCATCAAATATGTATTCCGAAATCCGGTCAGGGCCGGAATCTGCAAGAATGTTTCCGAGTACCGATTCTCCTCCTTAAACACGAAGCCTAACAAGTGGAACTGGATACTTTGTGATTGGTATCACCCGGAGAGGCCTCTTATCGAGCCAGACCGGGATTGGTTAAACGAACCCTTCACCACTGAAGTCGAAGAAATAATTCAACGCGGCCTAAGACGAAGACAATTTTCTCCACCGAAAACGCGAGATGGAAAAAACTCAGCCACTTTAGACGGCATGCAGTACAAAAAGGGAACTGTTACCTAAGGTTACCTAAGCCAGGTCTAAAATTCGGGAGCGGTCACCCACAATCCAAAGGACGTCGCCAGAGAGAAGGACTTCGCTGGATTCGGGGTTGAGGATACGGCGGCCATCGCGTTCGATGCCGACGACCAGGCCGTGAGTTTGCTCGCGCAAGCCGCATTCACGGATGCTTTTTCCAACAAATTCAGACTGAGGATCTAGCATGTGTTTTTCAAGACTGTATTCAGACAACTCATCAGCATAGGACGTGTCCGCCGCATCGGTTTCGATGAAGTACTTAAACTTCGCGAGCTGCCCGTCATTACCAATCACAAAGACCACGTCGTTAGGCATGAGCGCATCGTTTCTTCCCGGAGCCATAATACGACGACGGCCGCGTTCGATAAGAGCAACTGTCACACCGAAACGTTCACGCACCGACAACGTTCCCAATGGCTTACCAACATAGGATGCTTCTGCCGGAATTTTAAATTCCGTCAAATGGGCATCCCAAGGAGCCAAAGTATGACCGTGAGTGCGCGCATGAATCTTATGAACATCTTCAGTCAGATTTGATAAGAAGCGACTTTCAAACCACTGATAGATCTGACGCAGTTTTGTGGAAAGCACATAACCAACGATGATCGCCATCCACAATGTGATACCTAGAGCCCACCAGATCGGCACGAATTGCGCCACCATGGCGCCCACCAATCCGACAGCGACCATCACTCGAGAAACCAAGAAAATGTAATTCTGAGAACCACGATGTTTTGCTAAAAGAGCATCGAACTGTTTGGTGCGACCGAAAGCCAAGGCCCATAAAAATGGCGCACTCATAATAAGTGTTGCAGACAAAGTGAGGAACTTCGCTGAACCCTCCTCCACTTGATGTTCCAACAAATAAGGCAACGTCACTCGCGCCATCAGAAGGAAAATCCCTACAATGATGACGGAGTTCAAGAAGATCTTAAAAATGTAAGCGCGCACTTGATTGCGCCAGTCTTTATTCGCCGCCAATGAAAAAGAAATCACACTGTAGCGATCTAAAGCTTGCACAAACGTGGGTGGCAAAACTTTTTCAATAATACGATACATGCCTTCTGCAGAACGAATCATATACGGTGTAGTGAATGCCGTGACGACAGCAACGGCCACAGCCAAAGGATATAAATTGGGACTGACGACTTTCAAAGTCACACCCACAGTTGCGATGATAAACGAGAACTCCCCAATTTGCGCCAGACTCATGCCGGTTTGCAAAGAGGACTTCAAAGTTTGCCCCGATAACACGGAACCAACTGTCACACCCAAAGTTTTACCAATGATCACCAACGCCGAGAATCCCAAGACCAACTGCCACTGAGACGTAATCACCACCGGATCAATCAACATTCCCACAGAGATAAAAAACACCGCAGAGAAAAGATTTTTGATCGGAGAAATCAGATGATGAATGCGCTCTCCTTCAATCGTCTCAGCCAACACAGAACCAGTGATGAATGCACCCAAGGCTGCCGAGAATCCAACTTTCACGGCAAACACCACCATGGCCAGACACAAACCCACGGCCACAACCAGAATGGTTTCTTCATTCAAAATCTTTTGTGCCCGTTTTAAGAATGTCGGAAGAACAAAGATCCCCGTCACAAACCAAAGCGCCAAGAAGAACGCAAGCTTCAAGAACGAGAACAACATCTCAGTACCCGCAAACTCACGAGTCAGAGCGATAGATGTCAAGAACACCAAAAGCAAAACCGCCACAAGGTCTTCAATAACCAAGACACCCATCATGATGCCGACGAATTTCATATTCTTGAAACCCATTTCTTCGATGGTACGCATACTAATAGATGTCGACGAGATACAAAGAATGCCCCCAAGGAACAGACTGTCCATAAAGTTCCAGCCCAGAAGTTTTCCGGCTAAGAAGCCAAACAGAACCATCATCCCGACTTCAAAGACCGCAGTGAAGCTCGCTGAACCGCCGACACGCAAAAGCTTTTTAAAACTAAATTCCAGGCCAAGAGCAAATAACAGGAAAATGACGCCGATATCAGCCCACAGCTGCACATTCTCGCCGCTGGAAACAGTTCCAAACAAACCAACGCGAGGACCTACGAGGAAGCCCGCCACCAGATAACCAAGAACAATAGGTTGATTGAGCTTTTTAAATAGAAGAGTAACAAGACCCGCAGTCCCAAGAATGAGTGCCAAGTCGCTGATCATCGCCGGAAGATTATGCATAGAAAAAGGGTACGCCGTACCTTTTTGAAATGCAACGCACACAAATAGAAAAAGCCCCGTAAAGGGGCTTTTCAAAAAACCATTTTCAACTTTAAAGCGGTCAAAATGGTTCGGATGTAAGGCGGAGTTATCCCCGCAGCGGAGGGGCTTACTGCCCGTCGCAGCGAGGAGATGGCCCGACAACGAAGTCAGACGGGCCGTTTTCAGCGCTTTACTATTTTGCTGACAAAGCTGCAGATACTGCCGCTTCCGCGTTCACGATACCAGAACCGTATTCGTTAGCTGTGTTTGGACCCAATGCAGTTGCAGTGGATTTCAACAATTCTTTAACTTGAGCACCGTTTAGGTTTTTGTTAGCCGCTTTAACAAGAGCTGCAACACCTGCAACGTGCGGAGTTGCCATTGAAGTACCGTCCATAGCTGCGTAATCAGTTGCTACAGTCAACAAAGTCGCTTGTACATCAGTACCAGCAGCCAAAGTTTGCACGATTTTTTGACCAACAGCTTGCTCGATCATGAATACTGCTACTGGCAATACTGAACCGTCTGAAGTCAAAGCACCTTGGATCAAACCTGGAGCGTTGTTGTAGATAACTGCGCCAACTGCACCCGCTTTGATAGCGTTTTGGATTTTTTCTGAGAAGTTGATTTCGCCACGAGAGATCAAAGCGAATTTGCCTTTAACGTTTTTACCGTTGAAGTCAGCTGCTTTACCAAGACCGCAATCAACTAGAGAGTTAGACTCTGCCGTCAAAACTTCACGAGCACCTTGGAAAGTTGTTGAAGCAACTTGTGCCGATTGACCAGCAACAGAGATAGTTACAGAAGCCTCACGACCAGAACCTTGTGGAACTGTAGAGACAACGCCTGCACCTGGAGCTACGATAGCCAACTCAGGACCCCATTGAGAGAAATCAGTTTTAACCAATTTAGAGTCAACTGCGCCAACTGCGATAACTGTTGGAAGAGCTGCTGGGTAAGAAACACGAGCTGAACCATCGTTACCAGAAGCGGCTACAACAGTAAGACCTGCTTTAGCTGCTTTTGCGATAGCGTCTCTTTCACCTGGAGTCGACCAAGCGCCACCCAATGACATAGATACGACGTCAACTTTTTGAGAGATACCCCAGTTGATACCCGCTGCGATAGCTGTGTTCGCGCAACCTTGCTCAGAGCACACACGGCCCATCAAAAGTTTTGCTTGAGGAGCTACACCAGTGAAACCGTTTTGATCCATAACACCTGCAATTGTACCAGAGCAGTGTGTACCGTGACCAACGTGGTCTGTGAAATCAGAACCATCAGATTCGCCAGTAA
>JAGIAF010000213.1 GCA_017745015.1 Bdellovibrio sp.
CCGCACGCTCTTCCGGAGTCAGACGATCAATTAAAAGTAAAAAAGAAGTCGTTAAGCTATCTGCCAGAAGAATATTTTTATCTGGGGACTCGCTCGGCATAACTAGAGGCTCATAGCTGTCAGGAACTGCGTCGGGGAGCCAAGTGCCGTGATAAACTTCACGCTTCTTTTGTGCAGACTTTAAAAAATCTAACGCACGATTGGAACAAACTTTTGTCAGCCAAGATTTTGGATTTTCAATACTAACGGGATCCGTATCGGCACAGCTCAAAAGCACATCCTGAACAATGTCCTCGGAATCCGAAAGGCTGCTGGTCATTCTGTAGAGAAATGAAATCAGGAATGACCGGTGTTGAGCGAAAATAGGTTCCCATTGCTGGATATAATTGCTTTTAGAGTTTGTCATAATCTTAAGACGATCCTAGTCCCCAAAACGTGACAAGTTCAGCAAAAAATCTCAAAAAAAATTTTCGACCCATTTGTCACGTTTGCCACCTCCTAATTCGTCTTAGGGGCAGAAATGACAAAAAAAGGAGTTCGATCATGAACCAACGTTTAAACTATTTTGAAATCGGCCAACCCCTTGCTAAAAAGCTTATGGATTTAAATGCGGAGCTCGTAAAAGCCACGACTTTGGAACGATCGCTCATCGATCTTATTAATATCAGAGTTTCTTCACTCAATGGCTGCGCCTTCTGTCTTGATATGCACGTGAAGGAAGCCAAAATTCACGGGGAGCGTGAGCTGCGTTTGTATCACGTCGCGATTTGGAAAGAGTCACCACTCTTTACTCCCAAAGAGCGTGCGGCCCTTGCCTTTGCCGAGGCCGTGAACAACATCGGCAACGATATTTCTGATGAACTTTACGAAGAGACAAAAAAGCATTTCTCTGAAAAAGAAATCATCGATCTGGTTTTTGGAGTAAGTACTTTGAATACGTGGAATCGTTTGAATGTGACCTTCAAAGGTCAGCCGGGCAGTTTGGATGCAATGTTTGGTTTGAATAGAGCCAACTTAACTTAAGTGTGTCTACACCGGCTTCGCCGGAGTAGCTTAAAAAGAAATGGCGGTGCGGGCCGCCTTTAATTATTGAGCGCGTTTCAAAGCGTCTTGAATCAACAATTCGCGCTCGATACGATAGAATAAAATCTTTTCTTCCAAACCATCCGTTGTGATGGATTCTGGTTCAGAGAAGAAATCGCGCAGAATTTCCATTTTCTTATCAATTGTCACGCGTACAGATTCTCGGCCTTCAGTGGAACCTTTTGCGAACGTAAAGATCAATTTATAACGAATACCGCTAGAAGGTGGTTTTGGAGTATCAGGTGGAAGCCAGCCGTCAATACCTTTGATGTATTCAGTTTCGATCATGCCCGTGTCTTGGTTTTCTTGAGCGATAGGGTATTTGATCACCGAGTGAGCCGCGCGCCAAACATTGTCATAGTTAGCAAAGAAGACTTTTTGTTTGTTGATCTTGGCCATCTGAGTGTGGGCCGAAGGTCTTTTATCAAAAAGGCTGCACCCCATAAGAGCGCAGCCCGTGATAATCACAAGCGATAAGATGATATTTCTAGAAAGTTGCTGAGCTGTGTGTAACATGAGTTGCTTGCTCGATCATAGCAGGGCCCATATCCGGTTGGGAAGAATTTTGAGAGCCTAGGAAGTTAACTTCCCAACGCTTCTTGCCATTGCCGAAGTTGTCACCTGGGAGCGTAGGAACCTTCATTGAAGTCACCCATTTCGCAGAGTAAATTTCCCAAGTCGGATTCATGAGTTTTACTTTCTCAGGGCCTTGTTGAACTTCGATTTCCATAGAAAGCACTGTGTAAGTTGCCGTCGGAACCACGCCACCAATTGTGCTGATTTGCGGGAACGTCAATTCACGGCCGCCACCAGCAACAGTTGGGTTGCCCATCAATGGCAAAACTTGCGGAGCTACGGACGCGTCAAAAGGAACCATGGCTGTAGAAACGCGGTCGCCGCCATTTTTCCAGTCATCCGTTTTCTTAAGAACTGCCAAAACGTTGGCAGGTGTACCACCCAAAGTGTTCAACGAAGCTTTTTGGCCCGCCGTCATCTTTTTAACGTCAGTTGGGAACATATAGCCAGATTGGTTTGCAACCGCGGCTGCCATGAAGGCCTCGTCAGCACGGAATTGCGGAGCCGTGATGGATTTGGCTTCGCCAAAGTTCATCTCGCCCGTTGGCATATCCAAAGCTGTTTGGCCGCCAGTGATATTCAAGTCACGAACGGCACCGCCAGAAAGTTTGAAAGAGTTGATCAACTCCCAGAACTGTTTGCCGTCTTTAAGTTGGTCTACAGTAGCTTTGAACGGGAAGCGGCCTTTTGCCACGAACACACGTTGTACACCTGGTTGGCCCAAGTAAATACGGTAAGCAGGTTTATCCAAAGTGATTGTGAACAAAGAATATTTCTCGCTTTGTTTTGGCAAAGAAAGATTCACGGGCACTTGGATCTCTTGACCCATAGCAGATACGATGTCGCTTTGCGGGCTGATCACGTTATCCATGTTGAACGCGAAAAGTTGAAGCTTCGTAAACGCGGGCATCACCAAACCGAAATCTACTTGGTCGTCGCCATTTTTGATTGGAAGACCTGTTGCCGCGCCTTTAATTTGATATTGAGTCACCGTATTTAAAGGACGAAGTTGGATCGTCAAAGAGCCCGGCTCAACACTCATATAAGTAGTGCGGATAAAACCTGGAGCTTGAACTGTTACCGGCAAAGCTTGATTCCATCCTGCTGGCACTTCGATCTGACCAGCTGCATTTGTCGTCAAAAGGTTCCCCGCAAATGGCGAGTTTTGCGCATCGCCGATCAAAACTTGCGCATTGGCGACGGCCTTGTCGTCCATGGTTTTGATCGTGATTAAGTTTGCGGAGATGTGTTGGAATAACTGAGCGGAGTCCTCAGAGCCCGTTAGTTGTGGCTTATTCGCCTCAGAACAACCAACGACCATTGCCGGCACTAGGGCGGCCATTAAAATACGTTTCATAAAATCCCTTCCGTGGATGATTTATTCCTCGAGTAATTATTCCACTGTGAGGGGACGCAGGGGTCAACACCAAAGGCGAGGACTCCGAAGGATTATTAAAAAGTTGCGATTTAACGCAAAGCCCTTGTTGACAGGATGGCCTTGATCACCTAAAAATCGTCTCTCACGCAATAAGACGATTTGGAAACTTCTGTACGTCTTGTCGCGTTACGGTTGGTGGGGTAGCTCAGCTGGTTAGAGCAACGGAATCATAATCCGTAGGTCGGCGGTTCAAGTCCGCCTCTCACTACCAAATTTTAAAGAAGTCGCTTAAAGGCGGCTTTTTTTTTGCCCAAAATTCAATGACTTAGAAAGAAAGCGAATAACTCCGAAACGAAATTGGGTCGGCGGTTTGGGTCGGCTGGGTCGCCGACTTTTTCTTTTTCGCATCAAGTTCCCTGTCAAAAAAGCCAGCACTGATTTAGAAGTGTTTGCTGGCCAGGCATTTTATAAATTTCAAATATAACTATTCGAGATTATAAGCGATTTGGCGCTTTGAAATTCAAAAAACACGCTTGCATAAGTTGAAAAACTGCGCGCTATTCAGCGCCTTATGAGCTAGGCGTTTCACAGTTTGCGAAGACATCATGACTTTCCTATTTTTTGAGGTGCTACTGGAAGCTTGTTTTTTTATCCACGCAAAAAATCATTTAGTCATCGAGTTTGCTTTCGACAAAGGTAATGCCTTTCGAGCTGATTTTTCAACTCGGGAATTCAATTTTTAATCAGCGGCAAAATTTCTTTACCCTAGATCACAAATTCATGTCATTCATTTCCACGGTGGACTGTGAAATAAAAGCATCGGGTACTCGCCCGAAAGAGCGACGACACTCGCCGGGGCTCATCGGTAAATTTTAAGGAAGAGACGGATATTCATCGAACGGCCACTCGAGAAACGAAGGCCAGAAGACTCGAGCAGAACGCCACGATTTGATAGTGTGAGGCTATCAACCATAAACCTGTTGCAAAAGTGATAAGTCCCTATATGGGCAGAAGTAGCGCAGCGAGCGGCAAACGAAGCAATACTTTTTACGGATTTTGAAGGAAATAAAAACGCTCATTAAAGCATTGAGTTTTGGTTACCATAAACATCGGTCTTTCCGACCGAAATCTCTATGAGTTCGATCGGAAAGCTTTATGAAAGAAGCCTGCACATATTCCGCAAACAAGTGGTTTTATATCTAATTGATTGAGCGGCAGATATCAAAACAAGAAGACTTAACCTTCGGAAAGCAAACTGCCATGCAGGTTTCTTTGCCATCTGATAAACAGGAACTTCCATAGTTGCGGATCCAACTACCGAAAATATTCTGCGCGATCACGATATATCTATTTTTACTTTGAATATCATCACATCTATCGGAATCATGCTCCCTTAGTGCGAGTTCGAGATACTTTACTGACTGTTGGCAATTTAAATCTTTTGTCGAATTTGCCGATGATTCGATGTTGTTACAAACCGCGGTCATTTCTCTTGAGTATTTTCCGCTAGGACCACCACCATAAAATAAATTCGAGTAGTTATAGTTAGAATCTTCAAGGCCGGCAGCACGTAAGTACTCGTGAGCAGCAATGGCAAATCTTGCCTCACAACTTTTCTGACGCCATTTGTTTCTATCAAATTCGATCTTATTCAAATTGGCCTGATATTGAGCATCCAAGCAAGTGACAGCTCCAGTGTTGGGGTCCTGTGAGCAAATACTTTCCACGTCAAAAACTGACGTATTTTTAATGGCCTCATCAACATCTGAAGAAGACAAAATATTGTCGTTGCTTAAAAGTAAAAGTGCCGTTTTTCCGATATGGACAAATCCAGCAGAGACTGACGTGCCTCCACCACTCTCACGTCCCATTTTGGGTGCGGCATTTGAAACACAACTCATTAGCGTTAGTGTCGCAATCAGAATTCTCATTAGTTCTCGTCTCCTGTTGATAAAGGTATAAAAGATATTGTTAATTGATAAACTTCGTCGACTACGGTGGATGCTTCCATCGTGCTACAAAAGCGTCGCCGAAATTCTTTAATATGCGCTTTAGCGGCTGCTAGGTCTTTGGTATTTATTGCCATGGTGATAGATGTATTATCACGTCTTTCATTCGGAACCATTTGCACCGCAGATATAGCTTTCTCTAACGAGCGCTCTTGAAAACGTCTCTGTGCAAGACTACTGAGTCCTTCGCGAATATCCGTACTAAATCCCTTTGTCGTATCAAACAACTTCCCTTCGTCATCACGCTCCAAAAGCCCCACACGCTCTAGTCGTTCAACGGCCATGTTGATTTCGGATACAGTTACCTGAAGTCTTTTGGAAATCCACTTCGCGTTCCAGTTGAAGTTTTCAGTTTTCATCAACTCTAGTAATGCGTAGTGATAAGGTTCAGAAATGATAGCAAAAGTATCCAATGCTATTGGTTGAAATATTTCCGCAGAAGTTTCCTTTATTTTTTTTGTGTTGCCGTGTGGTTTTGATTTTAGTTTCTGAAGATCCGTGATTTTAAGGCCAAGTTTCAAACCAAGACGTTCCTTCATCTTGTGAGTGATGGGACGTTTACCATTTATAATTGCAGATAAAGCTGATGGTGATATCTCCAGCATCTTAGCGAACGAGCGAAGGGAATAGTTCTGGTTACGTGCGCAGCGATCTGCGAGCTGCTCCTGAAGAACAAAACGGAAATCCTGAATCCTTTGTTCTTGATCTAATTTGGTGGGTTTCTTCATCGATTGCATGAGTAAAGAGGTAATGGATCTCCATGACGGAGTCTACATATTTGAGAACAAATTGTGCCAAAATATTTGCGAACAGAACCCAATCTTTTCGATGAGCCGAGCCATCAGCTTCGAACTGTCTTTATAGCGG
>JAGIAF010000214.1 GCA_017745015.1 Bdellovibrio sp.
CGGAATCCAGAACGTAAATCCCCTAATCGACTTCTGAGAGTACCCTCTCAGAAGTGCCGGCTGAGCCCCAAATCCCCGTAAGAACTCTGAGTAAAATCGAAACCGGAGTACGAGAAACAAAAACCCACACCTTAGCCAAAAGATGTGGGTAATAGTAAGCTCGCTAGAGGGCCTTTTTAGCTTTAGTGAACAAAAAGAAGAGCCAGCACACCAGAAAGCATCACAATCCCCGCACTGAAGATCGGCGCTTTCGCGGTCACCCAACTAAAGCGGCCGTTACCTTTAAGCTGACTCAAGCCTGCCACGACGATTAAACCAATTCCCACCAAAGTAACTGCCAACCCAATCGAGAAGCCCGCAACGGCTAACAAACCCGACGCGACTTGGCCAATAGACAACGCCAACAGCATCACTGTGATTGAAGCAGGACATGGAATCATACCCCCTGCGGCACCAAATGTGACGATTTGCCACAACGTCGGACGCTCCCCGTTTTTCGCATAATCAGGCATTGCTTCAGCATGGGCTCTTGCATGTTCATCATCCGTCATCAAATCATGATTGTGTTCATCATGATGACTGTGGTGGTGATGATGACCATGATCGTGGGAATGGTGATGATGATGCCCATGTTCCGTCGCTTTACGACGTTGAGCTGCACGCATTTGACGAAGGCGCTTCATCATCATCCAAGCACCTAAAATAACAACCACAATACCGCTACCAATTTGCAAGTAGCGTGTTACGTCTTGCGTGAATGTCTCACGACCCAACCACAAAGCTGCGACCGAGATACCGATAACAACCAAGCTGTGAGTTGCGGCAACAGAAAGACCTAGGAACAACGCATCTCGCTTCGTTCCTTTAATACCGATAAGATAAGCCGCTGTCAGAGTTTTTGCATGACCAGGCTCAAGAGCGTGTAAAGCGCCCAACATTAAAGCCGTCGGAAAATAAACCCAGGTAAATGGATTCTCGATCAAGGGATTCATAGTTCAGTCCTTACTTAATAAAACTTTTTAGAACATCAATGAGTTCTTCACCGGACTCTGCCGCCAACTTTTTAGTTTCGGAATCTACGATATGCTCGCGGATATGGTCCTCGATCACTTCCAGTAACAATCCATTGATAGCGCCACGGCAAGACGACAACAAGTTGACGTTTTGATAGCATTCGTCCCCGGCTTCGATACCTTTCTTGAAGGCTTCAAGTTGTCCGATGATACGATTCACACGGGATGTGATTTTGACCTTGTTCTTTAATGTATGGCTCATGAGTCCTCCTCATAGTATAGGGGGGTACCCTATATGGAAGGATATACGCCACGGGAAATGGCATGGCAAGAAATTAAAAAGCCCGGGATTGGAGCCCCGGGCTGTATCGGCGTTTAATTGAACTACGCGTTTTGAAGCAAGTACTCTTCGAGTTTGTCGAAGGAACCTGTCCAGCCTTGAGTCATGCCGGCTCTTTCTTTCACGAAAGTCGCTACTTCTTCTGCCGTGAAGTCCCCGTGCGGCTCCCACGTCACGGTGACACGGGTTCTGCCCGGCGCTTCTTCAGCGAGTTGCACCACCGTTAACATTGTTGCAGGCCACGTTGGCATCATCGGATGACGGGACATTTTTTCGTCGCGGTCACTGAACTGTTGTGTGTACACGATCAGATCTGGCTTATGGAGTTCCAGATATTTGATATTTCCGTACATCGTGACGCCTGAATCTGTCGTCATCATATAAAATGAATTGCCATCGGCTTTGATATCAGCACGGATGAATTGCATCGTTGCCCCCGTGGGGCCCAACCATTTTGCGAAATGTTTGGGATTGGTCCACATATCGTAAACCACATTGATCGGCGCTTCGAAAGTTCGATTGATAATGAACTGTTCTTTATCTTTGGTTTCTTTACCCAAGTACTCACCCAAGCGATCCCAAGTGGAGTAACCGCTGGCCTGCTTAATGAATTTTCCGATTTCCATGGCTTTCTCTGGAGACGCAAACGTCATGGTCATATCCATTTTCGTTTTGCCTTTCACTTCTTTGAAAGTCACGTCGACGCGGAAAAGGGGTTCGCGATCATCGTACCCGCCATGGTCATAAACCAGGCGAGATTCAGACACCACTTCGTGATAGACCGTCTTTTGCGGAATATTCTCGCCGTTGGGTCCATGCATTGTATAGTGCCAGATGCCACCAACTTTTAGATCTTTGCTGTGAGTTGTGATCGACCAACCGCGCGGGCCCCACCATTTTGCGGCTTTCTTAGGATCCGTCCAAGCCTCCCACACCAAACTTACCGGAGCGTCATAGACTCGTGTAAATGAAATCTCATTCGAATTATTTTTTGCGCCCATTCTTCTTTCCTTTCGCAGTCGCTTTCTTTTTCGCGGTGACAGTTTTCAGGTACGCATCCAGGCGATCAAAACTCTCTTCCCAATATTGTCGGTACTGCTCCATCCAATCCGACGCTGTCTTAAGAGCTTCCCCATTGAGTTTGCAAGGCCGCCATTGAGCATCGCGCGTCTTCGTCACGAGGCCCGCCTTCTCTAGCACCTTCAGATGCTTTGTGATGGCTGGCAAACTCATGTCTTTTAAAAAAGGCTTTGCGAGATCTGAGACATTGGCTTCTCCTTGAGAAAGGTGTGCCAAAATCGCCCGTCTTGTAGGATCGGCCAGAGCCGCAAAGGTTTGACTGAGTTGGTCTTGCATATTTAACCCTTTGGTTAATTAACTTATAGGTTAAATATAAAACAGATTTTGGGTTTCGTCAAATCGGAGGGTAAGTAGTTGAAATGAAAGACATCTTTCGAGTTGCTGCCGACCGAATTTCCCATTGGGTGGGAACGCCCTTAGCTTTCGCCTTGGCCGTCATTGGAATTGCGATTTGGGCCCTTTGCGGGCCCCTTTGGGGCTTTTCCGATACCTGGCAGCTGGTGATTAATACAACCACAACCATCATCACTTTCTTGATGGTGTTCTTGATTCAAAACACTCAGAACCGCGACGCTCGGGCGCTTCATTTAAAACTGGATGAATTAATCCGCGCCACCGAAGGTGCACGCAATGAAATGATTGATTTAGAAGAGATGTCCGAAGAACAACTGGAAAACATTCACCGCGAATTCTGCGATCACCATCAGCGCACGTCCGACATGATCGAACACATTGAAGGGCTTAGAAGAAAACGCCGCCGCAAAAAATAAACTCCCCTGCCCGAAGCAGAGGAGTTCGTTTCATTTAAGTTGGTTGAGGTGTCGGAGTTGGAGCCGGTGTTGGTGGATGAGGTTTTGGTGGTCTTGGTTTTGGGAAAGGCCACTTCGGATGCCATTGGCATCTTTCCACTTTATGGTAAATCAACGAGCGATCCGGACGACCATCGCTAGTGCGACCCAAGTTATTCACTCGCATGCGAACCGAAGTTAGTAGTTCTAATTCTTGATCTACCTTCAAAGGATTGTGGTAATTGATAAAACCATAGGCACGAACGTCATCCCCTGCTCGACGAGATTTTGGACCATTCTCATAGGCTGTGAACGAGCCTTCTCTTTTTTGAACGTTGAAAGGGCCGAATTTTCTATAAGACATAGCTTCGGTTTCATCGCTGTTAATCATGATGCAGGATTTAGAAGCGCGATGTTCCCAGAAGCCTGCAAAACCTTTTACCGGCGTCGGTGCACCAGAGCACTCCCCAGCTAGGTTGCTTGAGGTCAACCATGGATCTACTTGAGCTTGTGTGACTTCTCCGGAAACAACATCCCCACGGCCGCGATTATTAAAGACGGCGTTTCTTGGTCCCGTTGCCGCTCCCCACCAGTTGCAAGTGGCATCTAAAGAAGCGGGAGTTACTCCGCCCTCGATGTACAGCCCTGCCGTATTAAAACCCGTGATGTGATTGACATTGATATAGATTTGGAGGTTTTCGCCAGCGCCCATATTTTGAACGTAGACTCCGTATTTATCGCCACGCTCCAAGTGATTGCCGGTAACGATCACACCCACATTACCACCCCAAATTCCGATGGCAGTACTTTCTTTGCCACCAAGGGGTGCTCCCAGATTTTGAATGTCATTGTTGGTGATGAGAGCGTTGTGCGTATTAATAAGATAAATCGCGCGACCGCCTTGGCGAAAGGTGTTGTCAGAAATATACAAGCCTTCAGTGGCCATCGCTGAGCTTGTGATATTAAACGCAATATCCGTACTGTTATTATTAGTAAAGGAATTACCAATAATTCGGACGTCTCGCATTTTACCGCCAGCGGAGTCGTCTGTATAGATGCCGTAGCCATAGTAACTTGGATCGCCGTGATTATTATTAGAGATATTATTATTCACGATACTCGTGTTCACACCGCCCAGGTTAATCCCAGTGGTGTTATTGGTGATGGTATTGTTTCTGATTGTCGTATTCTGAACGTCTGGCAAGATCCACACACCATAGCTCGCAGCATCTCTGATAGTCAGATTTTCCAGGGCGACGTTGTCTGCGGAGATTCTGATACCGGTCATCGTACTGATGATCGCCGCCGTACCACGAATCGTAATTGACTTATTCACATCAATTTGTTCATTGATGATATAGTGTCCCGCCTCCATATGAATTGTATCGCCTGGTGCCGCCGCCGCAATGGCATCATTCAACGTTGAACAACTGCCGCTGCCAGAGCATGGCTCAATATTTATTGTTGCCGCGAAAGCAGCACTGGATAACAAAAAGGACGAGACTAAAATCGGTAACTTCTTTCTCATTTTTTCTCCTGTTGTTGATTGCTCGAATTTGGAGATCATCATTGAGCAAGAAAATTCACGTCAATTTAGCTGATAAACAGATGTGTAATTACATTGAGTTTGCGGAATTCCATGGAGCTTTTAATCAAAGGATTTTAACAACTGAGGAGAAGTGCGGTGGTTTTGATATTTTTGTTGGGGAAAGTTGTTGAGATTTTTTGATCGAGAATTGGTGGGATTCTTTTCTGGATCGTCGTTCGGGGAATGGGGCTCGTCGCATCACGGTCCTCGGTTGCTTCGCGACTGCGCTTTGCGCACCCTCGCGCTAGCATCCTGCTAGGGCGATGAACCCTGTGTCGGCGCACGGCGCTTTGCTGGTGCTTTGGAGTTTTTCTTTCGCCGACCTTTTGAGTTGGAATCGCTTTATGATCGCAGATTTAAAAAATAAAAAACCCATATCTTTCGATATGGGTTTTTGATTTTTTAGAAAATTTGGCGTTCCCAAGGGGATTTGAACCCCTGTATCCTCCGTGAAAGGGAGGTGTCCTAGGCCCCTAGACGATGGGAACGTGCTAGGAAAATCAAAAAGACAAAAATGGTGGCTCGCGATGGATTCGAACCATCGACCCTTTCATTAAAAGTGAAATGCTCTACCAGCTGAGCTAGCGAACCACTGTCCGTTTGAGGAAGTGCTAATTTGTTCTAAGAGGGTCCTAATGTCAATACGAAATCTTGCAGTATTTTAAAATTTTTTGCGCTTTTTTTGGGGCGCGGCGAAGCATTGCTTAAGGTGTTAGCAAGTTTCCCGAGAAAGTCTTAAGTCTCCGTAAAACTGCATAGTTAGCGAGCAATATTTTCACCCGCTGACTGCACTGTGCTCTCATAAATTTCTTGTCCCACGCGAATAAGTCCGCGACGAGGGCGATCAATATCTTGAATCAGCACGATGACCACAGCAAAGAGCACGGAAAGCGTGATAATTCCGAAGGTGGACCGCTTTTGAGCAGCTCCTTCGATGAAGCCCATGGACGAAATTCCAAAAAAAGTAACCAGCACAATCAGAAAATAAACGATTTCAGGGACCCGGTTGTTCATGGCCGCAATTTGAGCCGTGCTTGCATCAAATAAATCATTCATAGAGGTCTCCAACAACCC
>JAGIAF010000215.1 GCA_017745015.1 Bdellovibrio sp.
GCCTGGGAAGTCTTCAAAGCGTTGGGGACGAAGTTCGTTTTCCCACGCCTTCTCTCCGCCTTCTGTGATGTCGCCTTCTAGAATACGGCTCATTATAAGTTACCTGACAAAGTCTGGAAGCCTTTACGAACGCCTTCTTCAACAGTGATATTCAACGGCAACGAAGAAACAAATTGATCGACCAATTGAGATTTGTAACCCAAGTTCAACAAAGCTGAAGTAATTTGCGTCAAAGACTCCGACTTCACTTTCGTCTCTTCATCAATTGTTACAAGCTTGCCTTTAAGAGTCAGAATGATTTGCTCTGCGGTTTTCTTACCTACTTTAGGAAGCCCCGATAAAGCTTTGGCATTACCCGCTTCAATCATTTCTTGAATTTGCGCGGGGCGACCGCCCGACAAAATGCTCAATGCCATTTTTGGACCAACACCGTTCACTTTAAGCAACGACAAGAACAAGTTCTTTTCATCTTTGGCGTGAAAACCAAAAAGAGTCAGAGCGTCTTCACGCACGTGAGTATGAATCCAAACGATGATGTCTTTACCCAAAAGAGTCATGAAGTCTTCCAAAGTTTTGGATGAAGCAAACACCTCATAACCCACACCTTGAACATCGATCAGAGCTGAATCATTCAAAACTTCAATAATTTTACCACGTAAATAACCAATCATAAACTCACCGCTCTTTGCAAAACTGCTTTTTTCTTCATTTCAAAGGCATGGTAACAAGCCATGGCCAGAGCATCCGAGGCATCGATTCGATTGATGGCTTTGATGTTCAACATGGCTTTCAAAACCGCCTGTACGTCTTCTTTGGTAGAGCCACCGTTTCCAGTGATCCCTTTTTTAACGGAACGAGTCGCATACTCAGCGACCGTGGCTTTGCCTAAACCCGCCTCATACATCACCACCCCCCGGGCGTGACCAAGCTTGAAAGCACTGTCGGCATTTTTACCTAAGAAGATTTTTTCGATTACAACTTCATGAGGACGATACTTTTCCATCACCTCACGAAATGCAGAGCCCAACTCCGTCATGCGCGAAGGAAAATCAGAATCGGTATCCATCACAATAACACCATGATTGATATGCTCAATCTTGCCATTAGAAATGCGAACAACGCCGAAGCCTGTAATACGGGAGCCGGGGTCAACCCCAAGAATCGTCAAACTCATGCACGTAATTTCATTCCGAACGTATTGCTAAGTCAATGAATCTGCACTAGAATCTGATGTATGCCGAAGATCGAAGCAAGTGCCATCGAAAAATACCAGAGTATTCTCGCGAAAGACCCCACGTCTCAGGTCTTCGCACCTCTGGCGGAAGCCTATCGCGAGATGGGAATGATGAAAGAGGCTTTGCAGATCGTGACTTCCGGCGTTCAACGCCATCCGCAATTTGTCGGAGGATTGGTCACATACGCAAAAGTCTTGCGCGACGCAGGCCAAGTGGGCCGAGCACTGGAAGCCTTGAAAAAGGCAACCACACTGGCTCCGGAGAATATTTTAGCTCACCAACTTTTAGCGGAGCTTCACTTATCCTCAAAAAATCCTAAGGATGCTTTGAAGGCATTCAAGATGGTTTTGTTCTTGAATCCAAACTCTCAGTCCGCACAAAAAGCAGTACAAAAACTGGAGTCCCTAACGGCTGATGAGTACGACGACGAAGTTTTTTCTATGGAGAAACTTCCGCAAGTAAATTTGGAAGCGGGCCCACCGGAACCAGCTTATCCGGATGAAGCTCCAACCATCATGTCCCACGATGTTTACAAGCCAATCCCATTGCCTAAAAATAAGGCGATGGAGAGAATGCTTTCATTAATTGATGCCTTCATCGTCCGCAATGACCTTGAAAAAGCCAATGCCCTTTTAAAAGATACGCGCGTGGAATTTGGCGAACATCCTGAGATTGAACGTCGTATGAAGACGCTTCAAGTTCGCTATAATGACACAGACGAGGCAATTCCACTCAAGCCCCTACTTCCACGTGAGGAACAGATCCGCCAAAGAAAGATCGAAGTACTTGAGATGATGCTTCGCAAAATCGAAGACTACCGCGCTCAAGTTTGACTTCCCCCTGCCCATTCGGGCTATATTACTGACTTTAACGAAGTGATATCAAAGCTGCCAATGCAAGGCGCGAGGAGAAGGCGTACTCCTGTACGCCGCCGACGAGCAACGCAGCAGTGGCTGCTTTGAGATCACTTCCCCGCTTATGAAAGAGGACTCGAATGTACGAAACGTCGGATTTTAGAAAAAATTTGAAAATCATGGTTGAAGGCAAACCTTATGTTATCGTGGATTTCCAACACGTGAAACCAGGCAAAGGTAACCAATTCACACGCACAAAATTGAGAAACATGCTTACGGGCCAAAACCTTGAAGTCACTTTCAAATCTGGCGAGAAATTCGAAGTACCAAACGTTGAAAACAAAGAGATGAACTTCTTGTACAAAGACGACACTGGTTACAACTTCATGTCGAATGAGACTTACGAGCAAATCGCTATGTCTGAAGACGACCTTGGCGATTCTAAATATTACCTAACTGAAGGTTTGAAAGTTGTAGTTCTATTCTACAATGAGAAAGCTGTTGCAGCGGACGTTCCAAAAGCCGTGAACTTGACTGTTGCTAAAACTGATCCAGGCATCAAAGGGGACCGTGTTACTGGCGCAACTAAGCCTGCGATCATGGAAACTGGCTTGTCTGTTGGCGTGCCTTTGCACATCAACGAAGGCGATGTTCTTCGCATCGATACTTCAACTGGCGATTACGTAGAACGCGTATCTCAAAAGTAGCTCTAAAAATCTTGCTAACGCAAGATATTAAGTCTCCGCAAATACTCGATTTTATACCAAAATATTGAGTATAAATTTGAACTCAGGCTTCGGCCTGAGTTGTTTATCGGCGGAGGCTTTTTCATTGTCCACATATGTTGAGTTGGAAATTCAAAATTTACTCAACGAGACGTCTGATCTCGACGATGTGGCCACTCGACTTATTTCAAGCCTCGAGTCTTCTCCTGATCAATTTACCTTAGACAACTTAAACTCTCTTGCACGCTTCCTGAATCAAACAGGTCGTCATCTGCAATTGGTGGAATTCATCTTGAAGCATATTGAAAACGAAAGTTTCCATGTGCCATGGCCTTACTTCCTTGAAGCTTTGGGACACGCCTCTTTGGATCTTGATGAAAAAACTGTGCGCGCGTTGATCGAAGGTATCGAAGAGTCCAACGATGAGTCGGAAGCGGCCCGCTCAGCGGGATTAGATCTTTATATTCCTCAACTTAAGGAGTGGCGCTCTAATCGTAAGTATCGCATTCACAAAGATTTCCTCAGCAATAAGAAAAATCTTTTGGATCAGCTGATCACATTGCGCACGCAACAGCTTTATGAAAAAGAAAAGGCGTTGCTCAAACGTTTGCAGAAACTTTATCCAGGCGATTCTGACGTTGCAAAAGAAGTCAGCGATCATAGACAGCGCTACGCTTTAGATATTTTAGCGAAGCGCTCGCCTAAGGCACGCAAAATTCAAACGGACGACCTGAACGCCAAAGACCCAGAAGTTGAAAAAGCTTTAGAGGCCTTGTTGAAATCCTTACTGGAGCACGCGAGCGAAGATTCGGAGATGGCTTTTGAGTTTGCTATCGTCGCAATCATGCTTGATGGCTACGAAACAGCCTTAGAAATCTTGCAGTTCTGTGAACCTAGTGAATCTCTGTTGTGGCTGCGTTTGGAAGTTTTACTTCAGTGCCGTCGCTTTATCGAAGTCTTAAATGAATTAGCGCAAGTGGAAGTTCTGCTGGCACATCAACCAGAAACATTCTTTGCAACGGCTTACTTGCGCGCTCAAGCTCTTTGGGGCCTAGGTCAAAAACATACAGCTATTGAAGTTATCGAAGGATTGCTAGCGGCTCGCCCTCACTATCGTGCGGCAAGTGCCTTGCTTAATATCTGGAGTGGCCAGTGAAACGCGTCTTTTGGATCTTAATCACTCCAACTTTGGCGTTTCTGATTTTGTGGGCTCTGGGCACCTGGTTGATCATTCCGAAATTGGAAACTTGGGCTCTGCAGGAAATGCAAAACTACTCCAAGTCATCTTTGCCAGTTGAGATTCAAGCGGACCGCTTGCGCATTCGTGTTTTGCGCCCGTCGTTGGCTCTGGAGAATATTCGCATCATTCCAAAAGACGAGTTCTCCCAAGTCACAGATCAAGTTCGCATTGCTAGCGCACGCATCCATTTGGATTTCTTCACTCTCTTGGGGGGGCGCCTCAATCTTTCAGCCTTGGTCATTGATGCTCCGGAAGCGCGTATCAACATTGATTCCTTGCTGAAGGACGATACCAAGCCAAAACCTCTGCCGATGGATGATATCTTTGCAATCACGGAAAAAATTCCGTTGCAAAAAATCTTCCTCCAAAACATCCATGTCTTGGTTGAATCTAAAAAAATGGGCTTCCAAATTGAAGCCCAGAACGGCGGCTTACTTCTTACCAACATGGGTAAGAACATCACTGCAAAATTGGATACGCCCCTTTTGCAGGTGAATCTTGAAGAGATTGGTCAATTCACGGGCTCTCTGGATACACACCTTTATCTGACTCGCCAATCTTTGCGTATCTTACAACTAGGTGTGCGCTTGGATGATTCAGAATTCCTGGGCCGCGGTGAATTGACAGACTTTAAAAATGTCACAATCAAACCAAGTGGCGTTGTGAATTTGACTGCGAAGGTGGCTCTGGCTGATATCTATAAAGAAATCAAAAAGATCAAACCGAAGCTGCAAATGCCGACATTGGCTGGTGAGCTTAATATGGATATCGAAGCCCGTTTCCAAGGTGGCAAAGATTTCCGTGGCAAAGCAGAGATTACAACCAACAAAGTGGTGCTCGATAAGTTCGAACTGGGTGACGCGCGCATTCAGGGTGAGTTTAAAAACAAAGTTGTTTCTTTCTCTGAGATCAAGGTATCCCACCCTGCCGGCACTGCGACTTTAACGAAGTCGCAAATTGAGCTCGATAACGACTTCGCTTTTAAATCCAATGTCCATGTCGACACTTTGGATTTGCAAAAGCTTTTCCACTCTTTGGATCTTAAGAGCATTCCCGTGGGCGTTATGCTTCAGGGCAATCTTCCTTGTGAAGGTCAAATCCGTCCTGACTTCAAAGTGACGTGCGATAAGGCCGAACTTTCCGGCAAAGACCTTTGGGTAAAGTCAGAAAATACGCCTAAAGGAAATTACATCGTCAATCTGAAAGACATCGGTGCTAACGGTAAGGTTGATGTGACGATGAATGCCGTCACTTACAATGCAAACCTGAATATCGGCAGCAGTTCAGGCACAAGTGATGGCGTGATTGATTTCCATAAAGGCTTTAAAATTAACTACAAATCGAAACGCGTTGATTTTAAAGACATTCAAAACTTAGCCAAATTGAAGCTCGAAGGAACTGCCAGCATTGATGGTTCCACTCAAGGCGATTCCAATACAGCCACTTTCGACATGAGCCTTAATGCCAGAGACTTTATCTTTGAAGATTACCAACTTGGGAACGTCATCTCCATATTGAAACTTCGCCAAGGTCATTTGCTTTTTGAGGACCTTGCGGGAGCTCAGAACAAGACTCAATATATCGGCGACCTCGATGTGGATCTGACTCATGAAAAACTTGTGGGCACATTCAGCGCCCCCACCGCAGAACTTGCCGACATCGCTAAAGTCTTTGAGCGTATTTATAAGTTCCCACTAGAGATTCAAGGTGTGGGTGCCGCGAAAGCTCAGGTCAACGG
>JAGIAF010000216.1 GCA_017745015.1 Bdellovibrio sp.
GCACGGTACACGCTACGAATCTCAGGGCGACCAAAGAACGCAGAAAGCTGTTGATCAAACAAAAGAGCCGCCACAATCGTCAAAATCAGGCTCACCAAAGTAACAATAAGAATGTGTTTGCGTAGCTTTTTGCCGTTAGCTAAAAGCCCGCCGAATTGTTCAACAAGCATGTAAATCCTTCTGAAAAGCATCTTAAGACATGAGCCTATTGCAATACAAGGCCTGATGAGGGGTGACGAAATCTGGCCCAGCGCTTGCTATAGCAGCTCCTGTCGAAAAAATCGTAACTGAAAAAACTTGGAGGTTTTCAATGTTACCTACGAACAAACACGCTCTTATTACGGCGATTTTGCTAGCTTCATTGAGCATCACGGCTTGTGGCAGCAAAAAAAGCGCAATGTCTGGTCCAAAACCAACTAAAACTACAAATGTTGAAGCCCCAGCTGCTGGCGGTTCAACAGAGTCAGACCTTCCAGGTTTTGACGATACTTATAATCCACCAACGAATGGCAAGCCGGGTAAGGCTCCTCCGGTAGTATCGAACCCTTCGGTTCCTGCTCCTGGCAATTTGTCTCCAGATTATCAAACAAACAATCCTCAAAATGTTGCTAACGGTGGTTACGGCAAACGCTTTACCGGTGGAGTGTCTGAAGATGGCTTGCTTTACACGTCTTCATCAACTGACTCTTTGATCGACTTTATCAGAACTCGCACTCCAGTTTCTGCAATGGCCGGTGCTATCACATCAGCAAAAATGAGCGTTGATGGAATGTCGGGTGATGTGAATGTAACTGTGAAACTGATGGAAGGCGGCGAGGAGAAAGTTTATAACATCGCGGGTTCCAACGGCTTTGAATATGGTTCTTCGTCGACAGTCCTTCGCGGTGTGCGTGAAGCAAATGGCGAAAGAACAACAGGTGGCATGCCAGCTGAAGGTACATTGAAATGTATGGACCTTGATGGCGGTTGCGAGACTTCATTGTTGAAGTTGAACATCGGTTATGTTGGTGCCAACTCTGTGGTTTATATCGTTTTCAGATCTACACAGACTTCTTTGTACTTCCACTTGCCAGCTGAATCTAAAGAGTCAGCAAATCCCGAGTACCAAGTACTTAAAGAAATGGCGATCAACACAATCAACAAATTGACTTACGATAACAGACTTGAATCTGCTCGTTTGGATTCTTGGGAAGTTGTTAACGGTCGTTCGGGTTTTGCGAGTGTGATGAAAACATACTCTAAAGAGCTTCTAGGTTTTGCGGGTCCGTTGTTGGCTCCTGAATCTGGTACGGGAGTGAACATTCCTTTGGCGCGCTTAAACAAAGATCAAAACGATTCATTGGATCTGTTGGCTTTGACTGACACTCGTTTGAATTACGCAAACTCTATTGGCTCAGCTCGTTTGATTGCTAACAATGGTTTGGGTCAAATCCGCATCGCATTGAAAATGCGTAAGCGCGGAAACTATGCGCAAGATCAATTCGCGATCACGATCATGAGAAAGATCAATCCGATCATCGAATTGAACAACAGCATTCTGAAATAGTTCCTAAAACAAATATTGGTTCCCCCCAAGATTTGAAGGGCTGCAGACTCCAAGCTGCAGCCTTTTTTTATTTCGGATTTTTTGGTCCCTTCGTGGCACTAAATTGTTGGTATAAGCCTTGCTTTATAGTCCCTTCGCAGATTCTAATGATCCTTGGGGGGACAAAATGACTCTAAAGCACCTGTTATATCTGTTCGTTTCTTTCTCGGTGATGTTTGGTCCATTGGTGGCAGAAGCCCAAAATCGCGGTCGTGGCGGAGGTTATGGTCATGGTGGTGGCGGTCCTCGTCCACTTCCTCCTGAACAACCAGGTTATCCAGGTCAGCCTCATCCGCCTGGTTATCCACCACAATATCCACCACAGCCTCCAGCGCCGCCAAACCAACCGGCTCCAATTCCAGCTCCACCGCAATATCCACCAAGCAATGGTGGAAGTTATGATGGCTTGGAGCAGAAGTTCATCAACGTTCAACGTCGTATCTTCAATGAGCGTTTGCCACTTCTTTATCTTGCGCAAATTGATCGTCGTTACGACGGTTACACAGTGGAATCCGTTGTTGTAAATGTGATGGGTTCAGATATGCGCTCTCAAGCAAGTTTGCTGGTGAACGGCCAAGTAGATGGTTGGTACAATGCTCCTCGCGGAATGGTGACGTTTGCTCCGCGCTTTAAGCCAACGATCGGTCGTGATCTTCGTAACTTGGAACTTGATGTACGAGGCATGATGGATATCGCGACGATTACTTTGAATCTTCGCGCGCCTTACGGTGGTGGAGGTGGTGGTTATCCACCGGGCAATCAGCAAGTGGTGTTACCGCTAGGAATTGCTCGTCGTCTTGTTGGCAACGACATGTTGGATATCACTCCGTATGTAAATGCATACGCGTACCGTGGTTACAAAATCACAGCAGTTGAAGTGGAAGCAGCCTCATTGATGAATGTTGCTTTCTTAGACTTTGTGATCGATCGCCAACAGCAAGGTCCACGTTTGCAAGTGGGCCCTTGGATCCAACGTTATGTGATCAATCCGCAAAATGCGATCTTGGGTCAAACGGCAAATGTTTTGGCATTCTACAGTTATGGTAACTTGGATGTTCGCGGCGTTACGTTGTATTTAGAAAATTGTGGCAACGGACCAAACCCTGGCCCGGGACCACAACCACCTCGTCCGCCCCGTCCTCGTTAAGCTGCTACTACATATAGTGTTTTGATAAAGAGCTTCCGCCAAAACGGAGGCTCTTTTTTTATGCTTCGCAATAACTCCTGGTGCCAGATTTGAATCCCCTTGTTTTGGTCGATCTTCTGCGTTCAACTATTTGGGCAAAAGGAGATGATATTTCTATGCAACACAATCAACCTGAGTTCGGCAAAGGCAAAGAAATTTCAACAAGTTCGCTGGTTCCACCGGTTCTGTCTGATTACATGAACTATCGTGAGTATTTGGCGGCTTTTTATCAGTTTAAACGCAAGTCTTCTAAAGGCTCTTTGCGCGCTTATAACTACGCAGTTTTCTCTGCGGCAGCCAACATCAAGTCTCCAAATTATTTGAAAATGATCATCGAAGGAAAAAGAAATCTTTCTGACGATATGATCGGCAAATTCGGTAAAGCTCTTGGTTTCAATAAAGAACAAACTGAAGAGTTCCGTTTGCTTGTGCAATTCACGCAAGCCATGGACCCTGCAGATCGCAATATGTATTTGAAGAAAATGAGCGAGCACCGTGTAGCTGGTAAATTGAAATCCGGAGAAATTGATCGCAAATCTTTCGAAAAAGTTCCGAACTGGGTTGCATGGATCATCTACGCGATGGTGGATCAAGACGGTGTAGCATTTGATACAGCTTCTTTGAAAAACCTTCTTCGCGGCAAAGCTTCCGAAGATGAAATCGAAAATGCATTAAATACACTCATCACTTCTGGCGATCTTCGCCGTGATGAAGTGACTGGTGAAATCAAGAAAGCTCGCAGCCTGACTGAATCTCCAGAGGACATCCCAGTAGCGCTTGTCAGAAAACTTCAATCTCAGCTTATGTACTTGGGCTTGGAATCTATTTACCAAGATCAACCCACAGAGCGCGAGTTCGGCACATTGACGATGTCTTTGACGAAAGCAGAGTTTGAAGAGATTAAATTCAAACTTCGTCAGATGAGAAAAGGTTTGAACAAAGACAACTCTATCGCCCGCATGAAATCAAAAGGCGAAAGAGTCTACCAATTGAACATCCAATTGTTCCCGGTAACAAATGCAGTCAACGGAATCGAAACTGCTCCAATGATGCAATCAGCACTTGATGTGAAAAACGGTGTGATCGTTGAAACAACTCCAGAAGTTGCACCAGCGATGGCTGCAGCAGCTCCGCAAGCAAAACAGCCGGAGCAACCAAAAGAGCGTTCCAATGTCAGCTCGCTAGCAGCAACCGCAGCTTCCGCAGCCGATCTTTTCCGCTAAGTTTTAAAGAAAATATTGATGAAAAGGGGAGCCCACAAGGCTCCCTTTTTTTATTCCAAAGAGCCCCCTTTTCGCTGCTCAAAAATCACGCAAACAAGGGCAAATGTACCGAAAAGTTGGACTGTCAGAAAACACGAATGTTATTCGGAGTAATTTAAGATTCTTAAATTTCAGAGCCATTTTGCCCTATTTTTTGGGCAACACTGTGGATAACTCTGTGGAAGACCCCTATAAATGGTGGATATCTGGACCTTTTACCAGGTGAATTGTCATGCTCACGTTAGAGTATCGTTAACCTTCAGTAAGACAATCTGCACAAAATATCAGCAATGACGTGATGCTATTTTGATTGTTTCTGCCACACAAAAAGTGAAATATGTCCGATCATTTTGTGAGCACAATGTAGATCAAACGATGCTACACTGTGCATGTATTCACATGGGGGCGTACTGGCTTCGACGTGGGTGCTGAAACATAAGGAGCATACCGGGGCGGATGAGGACCTCGTTAAAAACGTCCATTTTGTAATTGGCAACGATTACGCACTTGCAGCTTAATTAATCTGCACGATCAACCTTGAGGTGGTTCCGCTCTTGGATTGATCGTCATTTAGGGACCTCGGCGTGTTGGGTTTTCTCCAGCAGACTCGCTTAAATTTACTGGGGGAGAGGTCTTAGGAATTTTGTCTGTGGAAGTCCGAGGACCAATCTAAAACACTGACTAAGTATGTAGCGCCTTATCGCGGATCACTTGCGGACGCGGGTTCAATTCCCGCCGCCTCCACCATCCTTCGCCCTCCGGGCTACGGCTTGGCGTGCCATTGGCTTCGAAAGTTAAAACTGTAGAGGTCGAAAGCACGCGAAGGATGTCCGCCATAGCTTTAGCGACGGCGGACCGTCTCTGCAAAGTTAAAAAAGTCTGATGTAAGAACAAAACGTGCAAATGATAACAAGCATGTACGTCTACCGCATTAAATCCCTAAAATACACAAACCAAATCTACATCGGCATAACCGACAATCCCAAACAACGCCTTATCGACCACAACACCGGGAAATCCACTCACACCAACAAATACAAACCCTGGAAAATGGAAGTCTGCATTTGGTTCTCAAACGAACAGAAGGCGAAAGACTTCGAGAAGTATCTTAAATCCGGTTCTGGCCGCGCCTTCAGTGCAAAACATTTTTAGTGATGGGCCCTAGGGTGAATTGATTCTTTCCTTGCCTAATGAACTATCCAACCATACACATTGGCAATGAAAGAAAAAATCGAACAGGCAATTCAACTTCGCAAGAGTGACAAACCCGAAGAAGCGATGAGCCTTTTGTTAAGCTTGCTTCCGTTTCATCCAAATAATCCAGATTTGAATTATCAGTTAGCATGGACGTGCGACTTTATGGGTAAGGAAGCTGACGCTGTGCCATACTATGAGAAGGCTCTTTCTAACGGATTAACTGATGGACGTGATGGTGCTTTCCTTGGATTGGGAAGTACCTATCGTTGTTTGGGTGAATACGAAAAATCTTTGAAAGTGTTCGATCAAGGAATCAAGGAATTCCCCGAAAGCCGCCCGCTGAAGGTATTTAGAGCACTAACTCACTATAATCTTGGAAAATCTGAGGAGTCAGTTAGCCAACTTCTCATTCAGCTTATCGATACAACTTCCGACGCATCAATTAAGTCCTATGATGGAGCACTTAGATTTTATTCGGATAAGCTTAACGAAACTTGGAAATAGCGAGGTTCCATGA
>JAGIAF010000217.1:0-2950 GCA_017745015.1 Bdellovibrio sp.
CCGTAACACCGAAGTGCATGGCGCCAAAACCAATAGGAGCCACTTGAAGATCAGAAGAGCCAATTTTAATTAATTTTTGCATCGGGAGCGGGATTTATCTCTCAGTGCGGGCCTTGTCATGAAAATAAAATGGGCGGGGCATATTGCATTTCTCGATCAATATCGCTACAAAACGAATACAGGCGCATGAAGACCTTTTCGCCTGTATCTCAATCTTTCAAAGATTTTTCGAAACTTGGTTTGCTTTCTGCTCTATGAGCTTTAAACAAGTATTGCCTATTAACTCAAGCGACGATGGGTGGATCGGTCCAAATATTTGATCCGCTCCCAAAGAGTGCCCCATGTTTTCAACTTTCACGATCTGAGGCTTCAGCGAAAATGCAGTCTCTGTACGCTTAAGTTCATCGTTTTGACGAGTAAAGTTCGTCTGAGAGTCGATGGATCCGTTCAAATAGTAAATTTGTCCTTTGAAATTGGCGAGATTCTCAATGACGGGTTGATTGTCCGTGAAATACATTTTCCACCAACGGTAGGACGCCTGAACTAATCCGTTTGCGCCCATTGGCTCATCGTCAGTGTGGCTTAAGGCCTCAGCTTTCACGAGCTGATAGGAGTCTTCTAGATATGTGTTCAAGGCCTGGTGGGTCCAAGAACCTTTCGGAGAAAAGAGGACTTCGACGGGAAGTTGATAGAGAAAGTTCAACTTCTTTGCATGGCCAACTTTAATCTCATCGTTGTCGACAATCCCGTCAGAATTAGAGTCAAATTCAAAGAGAGCTGATGAAAATCGCTCCGTTAATTGCCAATGAATCACGGCTTGAGGGCTTTCTGCTAATCCTCCCATGAAAATCACGGCGTGAGGCTGAATGCGCTTTTGGGCAATCAGATACGAGAGATGAAGTGATCCTTCCGAGTGACCAAAAACTAATACTTTCTTTCCCGCCAACTTTTTATTGGCAATGGCGCTGTTGTAGATAGTTTCTATATCATCCCGTATATTCTCGGGTGTAACACCGGCCCGAATTTGGTTATCAATGCATTGCTTTGCGGTCCCTGAGTTGCCATTGCAATTCACGCCACGGTAGTCGAAGCGAACGACAGCAAAATGACGTGCGGTCAGTGATTTTGCTATTTCTTTGAAGATCAGATCTTTCTCAGTATTTGTCTGCCCAAATTTTACATCTCTATCAAAGAGACCGGTTCCGGGAACAAGAAGAATGACACCTTTAATTGCGGAGTCTGCTGGAAAGTCTATCTGCCCGTTAAGGCTAACTCCGTCTTTGGCTGTTAGATGGAACTGTTCTGTTTGAGCTCTCGCTGCTTCGCTAAACAGAGAGGAGAGAAGTAAAGCTGTAATCACCAGGGTAATGTTCCTCATGCGGACTCCTATTGGACGATTTATAGCAATCCTCTTAAGTGCAGTAAAATTCATTATTTTGATGCTTTAAAATGAATTTTTATAATATACGATTGAGATATGAAGTCGGAATTGCTGTTCTCTAAGGATGTAAACTATTTTGTTCAATGTGCAACCCTACGAAGCTTTTCAAAAGCGGGGAAGGTTCTCAATGTCTCTCAATCGACACTGAGTGTAGCCATAAAAAGGCTTGAAGAAGAGCTGGGGCACACTCTTTTTGAAAGAGGCCGTGGACAAGGTGATATTCGCTTAACAATGGAAGCGGAAGCATTGTTGCAATATCTGACATCTCAGAAAGAGGTGTTGCGAAACTCTTTAGGGGTAAAGTTAGGTAAGTCTGCTCCAATTCGTATTGCTTCGATTCAGTATTTCTCGCGCAAGTATTTGATGCCCACTCTTAGTAAGCACGAAGTCTTTAGCCGAGCCCAAGTGTTTCACGTGCGTTCAGGGAAAGCCATTGAGGCCATTAAGGAAGGATCAGTAGATCTTGCCTTTGTTGTTGCTCACGCCAGACCCCTCCGCGATGAAAAGTATTGTATTGAGCTTAAAGAAGAAGACGTAGGAATTATTGGTGCTAAAACGCGATTCTCGCATATTGAGAAGGTGAAAGACTTAGATGAGTTAAAAAATGAACCTTGGATAGTCGGTGACCGGGTATATGAAGATTGGCCAAATTGCCTGGCGCATATGGAAAGGGCTTATTACGTCGAGGATCACTTTAGCGCACGCTTTCTGGTTCTAGATGGTTATGGTATTGCCCCATTCCAACTTGATTATTTTACCGATGCAGAACTTAAGAAGCTTACAGTTTCAAGAGTGCTAATTCCTTCGAATGGTATGAAGCTGTATGCACTTGTAAGCAAACACTCGAAATCAGAGGCTCGGAATCATTGTTTGAGTCTGATTAAGGAAATCAAGGGAAGTCTATGAAACTAATGGGTCACCGCGGAGCTAGAGATCGCGCTCCTGAAAATACACTACGTTCCTTTAAAGCGTTGCTTGAATCAAACGTTTCTGTGGTTGAGTTTGATATTCATCAATCGGCTGATGGTGTGTGGATCGTTCATCACGATGAAACTTTAGATCGCACCACAGTGGGCACCGGCTTGGTGAGTGAAAAAACATGGTCTGAACTGCATGACATCCGCACGAAAGAGGGCGACCCACTTCCAAGATTGGAAGATGTGCTCAGTATTTTTAAAGATACTTCGATGGAATTGCAGATCGAAGTGAAGTCTTTAGGTGATTTCCAAAAGCTTGGCGAAGTTCTTAGTCGTAATTTTAACTTGTCTCAAGTCACTGTTATTTCGTTCAATCATCGTTGGCTTTACGAGATAAAAACCAAACATCGCTCGATCAAAACAGCATGTCTATTGTCGGGTCTTCCGATGAATCCAGTGGAAATCGTTCGTTCCGCCAAGGCCGATGGCATTTCCTTGAGTGTGAACTGGATTGATGAAGCCTTGGTCAAGAGATGCCATGAAGATGGTCTGACAGTCACTGCCTGGAACGCAGATGATATTGAAGTTTTCC
>JAGIAF010000217.1:2960-5436 GCA_017745015.1 Bdellovibrio sp.
GGACTAACGTGCCATTCACAGCAGTTGAATGGATTTAAGCTTCTTGTCACACATTCCTATGATTGTTTCACTCTGTTTGCCAGTCTGTAAGCGGCAATAAACCCAGCGATGATAGCGACTATCAGCCAATAGATCATGGGGCTTTTTTCGGGGGCTCCCGATGCCAGGTGGACTCCACAGAATAAGAGCATTTCTAATGCAACAATCATCGCGCCAAAGGGAGCTAAGTGCGCAAATTTACCTTTAAATGCTGGAACTATTAAGAAGACGCCGCAGATGATTTCGATAACACTCAGGGCAAGCCAGCCACCATGTGGAATTGCAGCTAATGACGGAACCGTTTGTTCAGGATTTGAAAACTTCCAAACAGCACCAATGATAGTGTGTATGCCCAAAAGAATTTGTAAAATCCAAACAAGAATATTCACTGTGAACCTCGCTAAGTGCCTGAGGTCTCAATTCTGTCGTATTTTGAAGAAGAGTTCAACTGCGAGGAGGGGGAACCCCTCCTCGTGACAATCATTAAAGCTGGGAAACGATTGGTCAACTTCGAATGCATCCCAGTCCTCGCAGCGTTGTTTCTACGGCTTGAGGAAGGGGAGTCCCGGGCTCATGTCCCAGAAATTCTATCAAGCGACGATTGTCCAATTGATAAGGCCGTTGCCAAAGGTATCGCATTTCCAGAAGTTCGCGAAAGAGAACTACAAAGGGAGAAAGTGTTGCAAACAACATCCAAGGAGCGGAGCGTACTTTTGTGGGTGTGCCCACTGCATGCGAGATCGCCGCTGTCATTTGCTTGCCATCAAAGTCCCAATTCCCACCAAAATGAAATGTTTCATAGGAGCCAAGGCGTTCTTCTTGTTCTGCTAACAGAACCATTGTTGTTGCGACGTCGGGAAGATAGGCCCAGGCATGTCCCACTCCTTTTCTGGCGGGATTGGTAATGATCTTCACAGTTCTTCCAGGCGTGATCATTCCTTGCGAGAACCAGTTGTTGCCCGGACGTGGGCCATAGAAATCTCCACAACGAACAATCAGGACACGTACTCCGTCTGTTGACGCGTGATAGAGTTTTTCTTCAAGTTGTTTACGGATACGTCCTTTGCGAGTTGTGGGTTCTTGAGGGGTGTCTTCGGAAAGAAGGGCCGGAGCGTGGGCGCCGTAATTGTAGATAGTCCCAGGAAGAAGAATTCTGGCGCCGGACTTTTTTGCAGCAAGAATGGTGTTGTCGATCATCGGTAAAACAAGATCACCCCAATTTTTGTATCCGGGTGGATTGACGGCATGGACAATAAGATCTGTATGCTCTGCCGCGCGAATAACATCTGCAGAGTTCATCGCATCTCCCTGGAGCCAAGTGATTCCTGGTATTTGGGGAGAGCTGTCCTTGTGGCGAATGAGAGCTTTTACCTGCCATCCACTTTCAATGAGTTTTCTTGTGACCTCTCCACCGATTCCACCAGTGGCTCCTAGAACTAAAGCGACTTTGTTTTTCATAATGACCTCCGTTGATGGGATCATTATCGTTCATTTTGTTAATATATAAAATTGCATAAAATAGCAGATATGTTATTCATTTATGCATATGCAAGAAAATCTGAGCTGGGACCTTTTTAAATCGTATCTCGCTGTGGTCAAAGAGAAGACTTTGTCAGGTGCTGCAAAATCATTGGGTATTGCCCAACCCACTGTGGGACGTCACATAGACACTCTGGAGCAAGAACTGAAAGTTTCATTGTTCACGCGTTCGCAGACTGGCTTTATACCGACGGAAGCGGGGTTGAGATTATTGCCTTATGCTGAATCCATTGCATCAAATGCGACTGCGTTGGTGCGAGAGGTTTCCGAATATAGTGATGCTATTGAAGGGACTGTTAGAGTGACAGCCAGTGAGGTCATTAGCGTCGAGGTGCTTCCGGCAATTTTCTCGCGGCTGCAGTCCACCCATCCAGGCTTGAAGATTGAAATGGTTGCATCAAATCAGGCTAAGAATCTTTTAGACCGCGAAGCCGATATAGCTGTCAGAATGTTTAAGCCGACACAACAATCTTTGGTGATTCGGAAAGTCGGAGAGATTGAGTTCGGCTGGCATGCCCATAAGGACTATCTCAAACGCCAGGGTGTGCCTAAAACGGAAGGCGAACTTAAAGATCACAGTTTGATTGGCTTTGATCAAGAGACGGATTTTGTTCGCAGTTTTAAAGCGAAAATTGGAAACATTGAACGAAGCGATCTGTCTTTAAGAACGGATAACGACCTTGTGCAATTAGCCGCAATTCGAAGTGGTTTTGGTATTGGAGTTTGTCAGATAAAGTTGGCGCAGAGAGATTCTAATTTGGTCAGAGTTTTGCCAAAGCAAATTCAGCCGAAGTTGACGACCTGGGTGACAATGCATGAAAACTTGAAATCGACGGCTCGATATAGAGCTGTTTTTGCGGAGTTGGTGAAGGGGCTTTCCGAATATTTGGAATAACCC
>JAGIAF010000217.1:5446-5700 GCA_017745015.1 Bdellovibrio sp.
AATAACCCCTTACGCGAGAAGAACTACTTCGGTTCAACGCCTACATTGCGTAAGTGTTGTGGATGCTCATAATACATCATGAAGTCTTCCGGATCATAGGGATTCGTGTATGCGAGCTCAGTCACAAGGTGCCTTCCTGCTTCTGGAGAAGAACCGTCGAACACATCAAGGAACAAGCCGATACGACCTGTCATCTCGATGTCGCTAGCAGTTCTTGTACGATTGGTCGCGGGAACCAGGACGTACATTTTCGG
>JAGIAF010000218.1 GCA_017745015.1 Bdellovibrio sp.
TGAAAAGCGAATTGATCGGAAGAATCAGAACCAAAGCCACCAAGAACGGCAACGTCACTCGTTGAAACCGATTGCGCAACGTCGCACTCACTCCCCGACGTTGCAATAACAACTGCGTAAAGAAGCCTGACATCAAGAAGAACACCGGCATACGCCACGAGTGCATCACAAAAAGTATGTTGGTTAAAAGAGGCTCGTGGAAGTTATCTCCACGGCCTTCGAGGCCCATTTGAATGGCGTGGTAAACCACGCCGATGACCATAACGAAGGCTCTGAGAGAATCGAGGAAGTGAAAACGCGTCCTCATAAAGAAGAACTACATTTTCGCGTCGAAAGCGTCGCGAACAGCATTACCGATGTTGTTCAAAAGGATCAAAGTCACAACGATAGCAACTAGAGGACCCCAAACCAACCACTCAGCAATTGTGAACCATTTTTGTGCTTGAGCCATCAACTCACCCCATGAAGGAGTTGGAGGACGAAGACCAAGACCCAAGTAGTCCAAAGTCGAAAGCATGTACACGTTACCAGAGATCGCAAATGGCGCGAACGTGATGATCGGAGTCAATGCGTTCGGCAAGATGTGCTTAGCAACGATACGTTTATGATCCGCACCGATCGCTTTTGCAGCTTCTACGTACTCGCGTTTACGCAAAGATAGGAATTGCGCACGCATGTAAGCAGAAATACCAGTCCAACCGAAAAGAGCGGTGAAACCAGCAAGCAACGGCAAGCTTGGCGTAAAGATCGCGATGATCGTGATCAATACGAACAAGTACGGAACAGATTCAACGATCTCAACGACACGTTGACCAACAAGGTCGACTTTGCCGCCCATGTAACCCATCAATGAACCGATCGTGATACCGATCACATACATCATGAACCATGCACCGAAAGCGAAGATCATAGTATAGCGGAAACCGTAAAGAAGACGTGTCATTACGTCACGACCGCTTTCGTCTGTACCCAACCAGTTAACTTTAGTTGGAGGAGACGGATATGTATCAACGGCTTTATTGCTCTCGTACGGATCCCATTGGATGATCGGCCAAACAGCCCAATCGCCCTCTTTCATTTCCAAAGAGTGGTAATCCATCACGTAGATATCAGTACGACCCATTTCGGACGGATGATATTCCTTGAACAATGGGAAATAAGTTTGTCCATTGTAGTGAAGGATATGGGGACGATTGTTCGCCCACAACTCTGCCGTGAAACTGAAGAAGAACATGGCAAGAAGAATCCAAATAGATACAACTGCTACGCGGTCGCGTTTGAAACGACGATAACGTTTAAGTGTAAGCTCATTCTTAATAAGATATTTCTGAATTGGATCCATCATTTGAAATCAATCCTTGGGTCAATGATAACGTAGATGACGTCGCTCAGAATACGACCCACCATCAACAGCATCGATGAAATGAACGCAATACCCATGATCACATTGTAGTCACGAGCCAATACTGATTGGTAACCAAGCAAACCCATACCATCTAGGTTGAACATCTGCTCAATGATCAGAGAACCTGCCAAGAACACCCCTAGGAAACCACCCAAACCAGTAGCGATTGGGATCAATGCGTTTCTTAAAGCATGTTTATAGATAACGACCTTTTCAGCCAAACCTTTCGCACGAGCTGTACGAACGAAGTCTGACTTGATGATGTCGAGCATAGAGTTTCTCATTAAAATAGAAAGCTCTGTGAAGCCACCGATCGTGTAACAGATCAAAGGAAGAACAAAGTGGGATGCACGGTCCATGATTTGACCCCAAGTCGATAACGAATCGTAGTCATCAGACTGCAAACCACCAATTGGGAACAAGTTCAATTTACCCGCGAACACCACGATCAAGAAGATACCTAAGATGAGCGGCGGAATCGCGTAGGTCAAATTCAGCAAGACCGTAGATATACGATCAAAGCCCGTCCCCGCGGTAATCGCCTTACGCACACCCAAAGGAATACAAACGATGTATGTCAGAAGTAATGTAAACAAACCGAACGTCAAAGAAACAGGAAGTTTACTTTTAATAACGTCGATAACAGGTTCTTGGTAAGTGAAGCTTTCGCCAAAATCGAGGCGAGAGAGATTTTTCAACCAAATCCAGTAACGAACGTGGACTGGTTTATCAAAGCCATATTGTTTCTTAAGTGCTTCAATGACCTCTTCGTTAACAGCTGTGTCGCCACGGCTGTTAACGCTCGATGCCCCCGAGCCGCCAGAAGATCCGAAACGGATCGCCTGGAGCTTCTGTTCAATTGGGCTGCCAGGAGCCAAATTGATCAGCACGAAAGTGATTAGTGTGATCCCGAAAAATGTCGGGATCATTAGCAAAAGTCGACGGATCAGGTATACGAACAAGGCCCTACTCCCGGAGTTAGTCTACACTCCGGCTTCGCCGGAGTAGCCAAATATTAAGGTTTTACCCACCAGTAGTCTTTACCAACTTCGTATTTGAATGTCTCTGCAGGCATACCAATACGTGATGAATTTGCATAAAATTCATACTTATCGTTGAAAAGGAATGCGTAAGGAGCGTCTTCAGCGATCTTCGCATAAACTTTTTTCAACAAAGTAACACGTTTAGCTTTATTCGGCTCGATACGAGCTTCATCAATCAGCTTATCAACTTCAGCGCTTTTGTAAGCGATAAAGTTAGAACCGCCCGGAACTGCGCCCGAAGAGTGCCAGATTTGTTTTGGATCTGGATCAACGGAACCGCCACCCCACGCCATTGTCACAGCGTCGAAGTTACCTTCATCAACCAATTTCAAGAATGAGTTCCACTCAAGGTACTTCAATTCCATGTCGATACCGGCTTTTTTCAAGTCTTCACGGTACATAGTCCAATATTTTTCTACGTCTTTATTGGCGTAGATCAATGTGAACTTGAACTCAGTTTTCTTACCGTTGATTGCTTTTTCCAATACACCGTTTTTATCAGCGTCAGCCCAACCAGCTTTAGTCAAAAGTTCTTGAGCTTTCTTAGGATTGAACTCAATCGCTTTGTTACCTGGGTTGTATTCAGATTTGATGTAAACGGCACCGTTTGCAAGTTCAGACATGCCATAACGGAATTTTTTGTTCATTTCTTCGCGATTCAACAAGTGAGCCAAAGCGATACGAACGTTTTTATCTTGGAACAATTCACGACGTTGATTCCAACCTACGAAACCGAAAGATTTCGGAGCGTCGTTGGCAACTTTGTGCTTAAGAACTGTTTTACCCCAAGGAGCGCCTTCAGTTTTCTTCATGAATGATTCGATACGAAGATCGATGTAGTCCAACTCACCTTTTTTAGCTCTTTCCAAAGTCGCGTTTTCGTCTTTGTAGAAGCGCATAGTGATTGTATCGAAGTTGTAAGTACCTTTGTAAGCAGCGTCGTCGTTGCCGTACCATTTATCGAAACGTTTAAGTTGGATCATTTGGCCACGGTCAAATTTCATCAACTTGTACGGACCAGAGCAAATCAACTCACGGTTCATTTTTTTAGATTTAGCTACATCGCTGTAGATGTGCTTAGGAATAACTGTCAAACCTGCAGCAGATTCGAAGTTTTTGAAGTACAAGTCGCGAGCGTAGAATTTCACAGTTTGTGGATCTACGATTTCAACCTTAGTCAAACCTTCGTAGTATGGACGAAGATGAGCAGCTTCATAAGTTGGATTGAAGATAGCGTCGAAAGAGAATTTTACGTCTTCCGCAGTAACTGGAGTACCATCGTGGAAGACTGCGTTCTTACGGATGTGGAATGTGAATGTCTTGTTGTCTTTAGAAACTTCCCATTTGTCAGCCAAACGAGTTTTCCACTCATATGTTTCAGAGTCACGAGTCAACAAACCTTCGCACACATAACCTTGTACCGCAGATGCGTAAGTATCTGTGCTTGTGATCGGATGAACTGTAGGTGGCTCACCGCCAAGGTTGATAACGAAATTTCCGCCTTTTGGTGCATTAGCATTTGGTGCTACTGCGAAAGCCGGAGCGGTCAAAGCTGAACTCAAGATGAGTAGCAAAAGAGCCTTCATATTCATTGTGTTTCCTCCAAAGAATTTCGCTGGGAAATTGAATAGTTCCCAAAGTGGGCTTAAAATCGGTTATGCGCCAAAAATAATCAAGTTATTGCTCGATTGACACATCGCTTAAATGCTATAAATTCCAGCGCATTTTCAAGGAGAAAATAATGGCTAATTTCGACCCAACAACAACCATTTCCGCAGAGTTTGGAATCTTCGGAATCCCTATGACCGAAGAAGAATCCAAGGTTGTCTTGGTCCCTGTTCCCTGGGAGGTAACAACGTCTTACGGCGAAGGAGCCTCTCGCGGTCCTCAAATCATCCGCGACGCCAGTGAACAAATCGACCTCTTTGATATCGAAGTCGGCAAGTCTTACGAAGTCGGCTATCACATGCGTGACCTTGATGAAGACTTGATGGCGATGAACGATAAGTACAAAGCTGTTGCCCAAGAGCTTATCGGCATGCGCACCAACATGAGCGATGACACAGCAAAGATGGATAAATTAGCAGCCGAAGTAAATGCAGCCTGCGAGAAAATGTCACAATGGGTTTACGAACAATGTTCTGACGTTCTTAAAAAAGGCAAACTTTTAGGTATGGTCGGTGGCGATCACTCGACTCCACTTGGTGCTATTCGCGCGGTGAGCGATCAAGTCAAAGGTGACTTCGGTGTTTTGCACATCGACGCCCACGCCGATCTTCGTAAAGCTTATCAAGGCTTCAAACAATCTCATGCATCGATCATGTACAACGTGATGACTGACGACAAGAAACCAAAAAAATTGGTTCAAGTCGGCATCCGTGACTTCTGCGAAGAGGAATATGATTTCTCTGAATCTCGCGAAGACATCAAAACGTTCTATGATCTTGAGTTGAAACGCAGAATGCTTAAAGGCGAAACTTGGGAGCAAATTTGCAAAGACATTCTTAAAGAACTTCCACAAAACGTTTACATCTCTTTTGATATCGATGGTTTGGATCCAGTTTACTGCCCGCACACTGGCACACCAGTTCCAGGCGGCATGACTGTGGATCAAATCTTTTTCTTGTTCCGTGAAATCCACGCTTCCGGTCGTAAATTGATCGCGTTCGACTTAAACGAAGTATCTACGGGCGGCTTAGAACCACACGAAGTTGAGTGGGACGGTAACGTGGGCGCTCGTATTCTTTATAAAATGTGCGGCTGGTTGGTGAAATCAAATGCTTAAGGTTTACGAATACGCGAAATGCTCAACCTGCGTGAAAGCTTTGAAGTTTCTTGATGGCAAAAAAGTTTCTTATCAGAAACTTCCTATCGTCGACAAAGCGCCTTCACAAACTGAACTTAAGAAAATGCTAACTGCGCTGAAAGAGCGCGGTGGCAGCCTTAAAAACTTGTTCAACACTTCAGGCCTTGTCTACAAAGAGATGAAGTTGAGCGACAAGCTTCCGTCAATGACTGAAGCCGAAGCTTTGAAGCTCTTGTCCGAAAACGGCAAATTAGTGAAACGCCCCTTCGTTCTTGGCGATGACGTAGCGCTGGTCGGCTTCAAAGAAGACGAGTGGAAGAAAACCTTCTAACTCCCGCAGAGGGACCTTAGGCAGAGGTACGGACTTTTGATGACGCGCGATTGCTACCAAAAGTGTGTCCGTACCTACTAAGGTCGAATGTGAAT
>JAGIAF010000219.1 GCA_017745015.1 Bdellovibrio sp.
GAAAAGTTGTCGTCGTGGATTTCTGGGCATCCTGGTGTGAGCCCTGTAAAGAAGCGCTCCCCCACTACAATAAGTTGGCTGAAAAATACAAAGGCCAGGTGATCTTCATCGGTATCAATGAAGATGATCGCACTCAAGACCGCGATAGTTTCTTGAAAAAGAATGTGGTGAATTTCCCGGTATTCGCGGATGATAAAAAGAAGTTCGCAGACAGCTTTAAGGTTTTGGCATTGCCGACGCTTTACGTATTCGACAAAAACTTAAAGCCTGTGAGTTTTTACCGAGGGTTCGACGGTAAGAAAACGCAGGCTTTAGAAGCCACTCTTCAAGAGCAGCTAAAAGCGAAATAGCCGCTCTATTTTTGCGCAACGGTCGCATTGTCTCTTGGAGACAACCAGATATCCAGGATCTCTCCTGTTTTCATGC
This sequence comes from Bdellovibrio sp., assembly GCA_017745015.1. Classification (GTDB taxonomy): domain Bacteria; phylum Bdellovibrionota; class Bdellovibrionia; order Bdellovibrionales; family Bdellovibrionaceae; genus Bdellovibrio. The sequence goes on from JAGIAF010000219.1 coordinate 427, forward strand.
GGCCCTTGCTGTCCTTATACCAGAATTTCGCTTTTTCGCGAATCTCGGCATACTGGCCGATGCCCTGATAAGTCGATTCATACTTCAACGAAATCTTTTGAAGTTTCAAAGAAGCGCGCACCATCTCATTCTTCTGAGAAATGCCATCGCCATTTTTATCGTTCCAAAGAACCAGTTTCTTAAACTGCTTATCTTTGCGATCGATCACGCCGTCATGGTTGCTATCAAGCTCTTTTAAAGCTTCAAAGCCATTGCGAGTCTTTGCACCATCACCAAACAATTCGTTTTTCTTTTCAATTTTACCCGAGTCATCGCGATCCAGAGCCAAGAACCAGCCTGGAGAGTTTGCTTCGGGCCAAGCAACTTTGCCGCCTGGATTCAGAGGAAACTCGCTGATGTTGTCAAAACGTGGACGTTGTTCATCAAAGAATACCATCAATGGTGACCAGAAACCGCCGCAGAATCCTGTTTCACCTGGGAAGGAAACGAAGATCTCTACGATGGAGCGATCTGAAGACACATTGAATCCACCGATACTTGCTGTGACGTCACCGGTTTTACCCATGAACTCACCGCACTTGTAGGTTGGAATCTGTGAAGACCAGCCGTACTGACCATACACGGGACCACCGCTCTTACAGTCGATGACCTCTTGTCTGAATGAAGAAGCTCCTAAACTCACAGTCCCTTTGGTCATAGTGACCGTTCCTGTGGCATCGACGCTATAGTCTGTCGGAATTTTCGTTTTAAATTCAACGATATTTCCGTAAACAGCTGCGGTACCACCAGCAGAGATTGAGTACTTCGAAGTCGACATATTTTGAACCTTCCCAATGGCGCCTGTGCCATCTGGGCCGGCCACTTTGGATGGGTACTCAGCATAAAGTTGGTATTCTTTCTCACCAACTTTCAAAATCAGCTTTGACTGAACCAAGGAAGACTGTGCCAGGGGATTTGAAACCGCTCTGAGATTCGTCGGAAAGCAAGAATTCACCAACTTCACCGTCATAGTGGAGCTTCCAGAGCGCGACACAGTTCCTGCCGCAGGAGCAGACACCACCGACTCCCCCGAAGTCACCGTATTTACGGACATCGGTACGTCTTTACTGACGGTCACCATGGAATCTTCGACGGCCCATACGCTACTCCCCCAGAGCAGCACCAAGACCGCATATCTAAAGTTCTTCATACGTCCCCCTTTAGCAACTAGAGTTCGTCAACCCTCTTTGCCTTCTCAACTTTAAAATAGATCATACGCTTTAATAATGAATCTCTTCTTAAAGTAAATTTGCCTACGCCGTCTGCTAACAACATTGGATTATCGAACTTGCCATTTCTGTAGGTGGCTTTATAAAGAAGCCCCGGAGCAATTTTAAATTCCTTGGCATTCTTCCTCGTATCCGGTTCCAGGTAATATTTAATGATATTCACAGCACGAACACGAACAATAGATTGCCCTCCACCGATGGAAGGAACAGTTCTTAAAAAATTATCTAATGATGTAATTTGCGTCGTGCCATCTTTCGGATGAGTTGTATTAATAAATCCGGAGACTGAACTGTTGAGTGCCTGCAGTTCTGCCCCACCACCCGGAGCTACCGCACCTAGGTAAACAGGTGTACGAGGAGGAGTGAGCATATTAATGGCTCCCGCGACCACCGGGCGTATTTTCGCCGGCGTATCGTACATCAGGATAATTCCTTCTTTCCAAAACTCGGGATGCCCATAAATTTTACTAGTAACATGCTGTTGATTCAATTTTGCACTGAAGTCTATCTTGGTAGCCGTATTCGCATCCGCACTACTATCGGCAACATTGTAAGCCCATACCGGGTCATACACCATGAGTGCGCCAGGAATGGTATTTTGGGCAAGAATATAAAACTCTTTCTTACCACCCGCCAAACTTAGAGTGACAATACGCTCGTTGGAACCGGTAATCGCGTTAGCTGGAACGTCGGGATAAAAATCAAAGAAACCATTGCCGCTATCATCTTTGATGCTCACAGTGTTATACGAAACATCCACACCACCGAAATCTTTAAAAATAATTCGTTCAGCCAAGTTCTGATCAATAGAATCATCGAGCTTTTTAACGATAGAGTTTTGTTCTTTTGCGATATTCACTTGCGTGGAAACAATAACACCCGTAACGACAGCCATCAGGCCGACGCCAACAAGCAACTCAACGACTGTTAAACCTTTCTGATTCCCAATAATCATTTTGCACTCACCACAAATTTATAATCACGATAGGCTTCGTTATTCTTTTTCCAATCTTCATACGTCATACGCAACGTCACTAAGTACAAACCTCGGAACTGTTCATAAGGCTGAATGATATAGCCATAGGTGCCTTTGCACGTGTCACATTCACCCTTCTTAGTCACAATTCCGATATCCCAAGACATAGGCAAATTCTCAACTTTCAAATAGTCATCTGCCGCAGCTTGATTCACGTTAAAGTTCACCTGATAGTTTTGCACACCCGCCTTGATGTTCTCTGAAATATCACTGACCTGACGATCCGTCGTTGAGGTTAGAAGACTGGCTTTTGAGATATTCCTCAAAGCCCCCATCCCTCCAGCGAAAGTCAGTCCCACAATGGAAATCAATCCAAGTGCAACCAGGGAATCTATGATAGTTTGACCTTTACTATTTCTGATCATAAGCCCGTCCCTTCACGAGACTGTTCAACGACGAAATATCGCACCAGACGTCGTTTACATGTTGGTGTCACAGCAACATTTCCATTAGCATCCGTTAGGAAACCACAATCTGGATCCACGGATGTCCATTGGAATGGATCCGCTTTCGCTCTTAAACTAATGACGTTACAAGAAAGCCGATCCGCAGTTTCTTGAATCGATGGCTTGGGATGCCAAATCGGAGACGGCAATCTATCGCAATATGTGATATCCGCAGTGGAAATTGGTTTTAAGATCCCCGCTTTACGCAACTCTTGGGCTGCTTGCGGATGATAAATTGTACTCCATGTAATACCAGCCTTATAGGCTTCTGGTTCAATCACGAGGGACTTCACTATAAAAGTACCGATGATTCTGAGAGGTGTTGAACGAGCTTGAATGGTCAACTTGTCGCAAGTAAAAAATCCTGTAACTAATTTTGCATTCGGCTGAATCACACAGTTGCCAACAATAGAGCGAACCAAAAATTTCGTCGAGCTTTCGGAGAAAATCAAATTATCTAAGACAGGATCATTCGCTACGGCATTATCATTACCTGCGAAGTTCCATGACTTGCGAGTTGAAGCAGCGAAGCTCGTACCCCAAGCCGCGCCACCGAACGATGAACTCATACCATCACGCATGGTTTCGCAAAGCTCAGCAAGCTCCGCTGAGTCGCGCCCCGTAAGAGCTGCTGACGTACCTGTCGCGGTAGAATTTAATGCCATACCATCGGGTGCGATAAGACTGCCGTTAGCATTAACGGTGTAGTTCAAATAACCCAACAAGTGCGTTGCACGCTCTGTTTCATCATCTAGCAATGAGCTACTATTCCAATAAGTTCCATCATAAGCTCTAAACTTAATCGACAAATTAGTAATTAGATTTCCGCTCGCATCGATAAGATTCTTCGCATTGGCAATGGAAATTTTAACGTCAATGCGATCAGCATAAGTACGTTTGCTATTCTTCCATACCGGCTCCAGATCGACCGTAATTTTAGGAGGATTCGCCACCTGAGCTTGGTAGGACTCTAGCTTTGACTGCGATGCCGTCAGTTTCGTTGTAGCATCTGTAATCGCAGTGCCTGCATCAGGAATTTGTGTGTATGTCAAATCGCCGATCGTCTTATTTAAACTGCTGATGCGGTCATTTAATGTCGCGATAACTTCTGGATCTTGATAATCAACTTTAGGAGTCGTTGTTGTAGTGGTAGTGGGCGTAGTCGTAGTTGTCGTCGAAGCTCCCGTCGTCCCAGTTGTTCCGGAAGTTCCCGTTGAACCGGTGTCTGTCGAACCAGTTCCTGTACCCGTGGTCTCCGTAGTCTCCGTCGCTGCACCTGTTGTTCCGTCAGATTTAACTGGCTCCTCAACAGGCTTTACGGGTTTCGCTTCTTCAGCACTCAGTGCATTCTTAGCAGTTTTCAAAGACAACTTAGCCGTCGTTAAATCTGCCTTCAACGAGGTTTCCGTGGCTTTTGCAGTTGTTACCGCCATTTGATCTTTGTTTCTTGAATCAGTAAGGCTATTTAAATATGCGGTGGATCCAACTTGCGGTTGAATCGTGAGTTCACCATCCAAGTTCAGATCTGAAGTCACTTCGCGGAATGTACCGGTGGAGCCCGAACCAGTCCCGTACAAGATAGCCACTTGAGCGATCGCGCCTTTAGTTTTTCCGTCCAAGTCACGGTCCGCATCACCTTGATAGTATTTGCTTTTGCTAATAGCAGGAATGGTGTTTTCCTGAGCGGAGAAATAGTTATACTTAGTCAAGCCCACACGATATCTATAGTTCGACAGCGCGTTTGTTTCGCTTCTATTTGTCATACTGCTGGAGAATTCGGATTTACCCATCTCCTTCACGTTCGAAGTGTTATTAATATAATCAGAGCAGTCCGCCGCATCCTTGGCACTGACCGCGACACCGGCTACTTGACCAGAGAACACATCCAGGCCCGCATCTCTGGAACCATCGTTCTCTATACCTCTTAAAAACCCACCGAAGACATTACTGTCTGTCCAGAAGCGATCCGACATACCACCCGCTGAAACCGGTACATACTGTTTACCGCCTGGATCAAGAATCCAACCATTCCCCATGTACACGCGGTCAGCAAAGGTCACAGGAGTATAACTTGAGCTATCCTTATCTCCAGTATCATAGGGAAGATAGATATCTTGATTCACAAAGACAGGGCTGGTGAAGACCAAGCCTTGCCCCGTGCCGAAAGTTTTTTTATTAGCAAACTTATGGAAGTAAACGTCGCCCTTGCTCGCCGTCGTACTTCCGGGTAGTTCTAAGTGAAGATCTCGTGCGACAAGAAGAGCAAAGGAACCCACTTCGCGTGGATAGATTGCAATTTGCGATCGAACTCGGAGGTCATCATTTCCAATTCGGATGACGTTGCTACCATTATCCAAAAGAGACACGACGACGGATATGTACACTTCTCGTCCAGCTTTCGGTAAAGAGGCTTCAACATCTTTGGGACGCAATAGCTCAACTTTTATTGTATTAACATCAATTTGCGCTCCAGTATGT
>JAGIAF010000021.1 GCA_017745015.1 Bdellovibrio sp.
CGTTATCGGGATGTCTAAAACTTGGGGAAAAGAATTGGGTCGCAAGGGTTTTACATCCAATGCAATTGCACCGGGCTTCATTAATACCGCGATGACCAAAGCGATGCCGAAAGAAGCTATTGATGCAATGGCGGCAAAAGTTCCTGTGATGCGCCTTGGCGAAACGTCAGATATTGCGAATGCCGTTCTGTTTTTAGCAAGCGAACAGGCGTCTTATATTAATGGAACTGTTTTGAGTGTTGACGGCGGAATTGTCCTTTAGTTTTGAGGAGCTTTGTTGCGTTGCAATGTGCAAAGCTCCAACTAGACGGGGCCAGTGTAATTTGTTGCGGTCCCTAGGGTTTTCGGGTACTTAACTAACAATATATTACAATACTGTGACAAAACTTTTTTGCGTCCCCTTGGGAGTGCCAGCCTATGTCTGAGAATAAAGATCATTATAACCGCGGTGGTTTGATTGCGTTCATCTTTTCAATGGTGTTCGTTTTTGCATTCTTCTTTTATCTAGTAGTTATCAATAAGGGTGTGGATTTGGCGGAAAACGTCGTTGATCCAAATGCTCAAACAGCAGCTGCGGGCCCAGCGTTCGATATCTCTACAGTGAAAGAGCCGTGGGTTGAAACTCCAGAGATGATCACTTACGGTCAAAAAGTTTTCAAAACGAACTGTGCTATGTGCCACGGTGACACTGGTCACGGTGATGGTGCTGCAGGTGCGGCTTTGAATCCAAAACCACGTAACCTTGTTGAGGGTAAATGGACTCAAGGTGAAGGTATCATCAATCACTTTAAAGTTGTGACGAACGGTATCCCAGGTTCTTCAATGGCAGCATTCGGCCACTTCAAACCGGCTGATCGTTGGGCTGTTGTTCACTTCATCAATTCTATCTCTAATAACAAATCAAAAGACGATCCTGCTAAAGTTGCTGAGTTTGCGAAAACAGCAAAATAATTAGGAAGTTATAAATGCCTGGAAATCAGTTTGTTTTGAAAGCAAAAACAATGGGAATGGTTCTGACTGGAACCGTTCTCGTTTTGTTTTCAGCAACTGCTTCTTATGCATATAACGGCCCGGAAGCGGGCATGGCGTCGAATGAAACTCCGAGAGAGCTTAAAGACGTCGGTATTGACGAAAAATTGGGTCACAAGCTTGATCTGAATATGAAGTTCAACGATGAGAACGGCAAAGAAGTAACTTTGGGTTCTTATTTTGACGGCAAACATCCGGTGATTATTTCTCCGGTGTATTTCGCATGTCCAGGTCTGTGCAACTTCCACCTGAACGGTCTTACAGATGCGTTGAAGTTGATGGATAAGCAATGGACGGTGGGCGATCGCTACAAAATTTTGTCGATCAGCTTTGATTCTAAAGAGACTCCTGAATTAGCGACTCATAAAAAAGAAACGTACATGAAGTTGTACGGTCGCGAAGGCGCTGAAAAAGGTTGGCATTTCCTTACTGGAAATGAAGACGAAGTAAGAGCTTTGACAGGGGCACTTGGATTTAAGTTCAAATGGGATGAAACTCAGAAGGAATGGGCCCATGCTTCGGCAGCGGTTGTCATTTCTCCTGATGGCACGGTTTCACGTTACTTGCCTGGGATTATGTTCAATCCGCAGGATATTAAATTGGCTTTGAACGAAGCGACCGAAGGTAAAATCGGTACGTTCGTAGAAAGCCTCGTGCTGTATTGTTTTAAGTATGATCCACATCAGAGCAAATACACGCTCGCTGCAGTTCAAATTATGAAACTCGGTGGTGCGCTAATGGTTCTGGTGATGGTTTTATGGTTATTGCCGCTTTATATTCGCTCGCGCAGAGCGAAGAAAAATTCGGCGGGGAGATAAAGGTACATGATGTGGTTTAATTTTGCGAAGGCCCAATCCTTCATGCCAACGCAAGGAACCGAGATTGCCAAGCAGGTGGACAATCTTTACGGATTCTTGCTGATTACAAGTTTCATCGCCTGCGTGCTCGTCATCGGCGGCATGATTTATTTTGTACTTAAGTACAAACGTAAATCAGACAACGATAAGACTGCATATATCTCTCACAACACAGCGTTGGAGTTCTTGTGGTCATTCATCCCACTTGTGATCTTCTTGGCGGTGTTTGCTTGGGGTTGGTATATTTACCACGGCATGAGAACTATGCCGAAAGATGCTCTTGAGATTAACGTCCTTGGTAAGCAATGGGCTTGGGAAATCGAATACAAAAACGGTTTCAAAGCAGTTAACGAAGTTGTTGTTCCTGTGAACACAGACGTTAAGTTGTTGCTAACTTCTCAAGACGTTATCCACTCCTTCTTCGTACCAAGCTTCCGTATCAAACAAGACGCCGTTCCAGGTCGCTACACAGCTTTGTGGTTCCGTGCTGAAAAACTTGGTGAGTTCCACGTATTCTGTGCTGAGTACTGCGGTACTTCTCACTCAGGCATGATTGGTAAATTACGTGTTGTGACTCGTGAAGAGTTCGACAAATACATGGAAGAGGGTCAAGAAGAAGGTCAATTGCCTATCGCTAAACGCGGTGAAAAATTGTTCGCTTTGAAAGCCTGCGCATCTTGCCACTCTGTTGATAGCCCAGCTGTAAAAGTGGGTCCTTCATTGTTCCAAGTATTCGGTCATGAAGTTGTTTTGGAAGACGGTTCAAAGGTTACTGCTGATGAAAACTACATCCGCGAATCTATCCTTCAGCCAAACGCTAAAGTAGTAAAAGGTTTCCCTCACGGTGTTATGCCGACGTTCCAGGGTCAGATTAACGAAAACGAACTTAACGCACTTGTAGAGTACGTTAAGAGTTTGAAGTAGTAAGGAGTGTAGCTCATGGGTCATTCATCATCAGCTCACGGCGAAAATTATATCAATTGTGAAAAGGGCCTTTGGTCATGGTTGACGACTGTCGATCATAAACGTATCGGCCTTATGTACATGATTACAGTTATGTTCTTCTTCTTTGTCGGCGGGGTTATGGCCTTGCTTCTTCGTTTGGAACTTTTTGCTCCAAACACAGTACAAGGTGTTGGACAAGTTTTGAAAAACGGTGACGTTTATAACCAAGTCCTTACATATCACGGTGCGATCATGGTCTTCATGGTTATCGTTCCTGGTATTCCTGCGATCCTTGGTAACTTCTTCCTTCCGATCCATTTGGGCGCGAAGGACGTAGCATTCCCTAAGATCAACTTGGCAAGCTGGTATTGCTTCATGTTCGGTGCAGCTTTGGCGATCGCGACATTCTTCACTCATAAAATTGATACTGGTTGGACGTTCTATACGCCTTACTCAATTCGTACTGGAACATCGACTGTGTTGATGGTTTTGGGTGCGTTCGTAATGGGTATGTCATCAGTATTGACTGGTTTGAATTTCATCGTGACTGTTCACAAATTGAGAGCTCCGGGCATGACAATGCACCGTATGCCTTTGTTCGTATGGGCGCTTTATTCTACAGCGATCCTACAAATGTTGGCGACTCCAGTTCTTGCGATCACGTTGTTGTTGTTGGCAGCTGAGAAGCTCTTCGGTGTTGGTATCTTCGATCCAGCGCTTGGTGGCGACCCGGTTCTGTTCCAGCATTTCTTCTGGTTCTACTCGCATCCAGCGGTGTACATCATGATCCTTCCGGCGATGGGTGTTGTGTCTGAATTGATCGCAGCGTTCTCTCGTAAAGTGATCTTCGGTTACACAGCGATTGCTTACTCTTCTCTAGGTATCGCAGCGGTGTCCTTCTTCGTTTGGGGTCACCATATGTTCGTATCTGGTCAATCAGCAACTGCAGGCATCATCTTCTCGTTCATCACGATGCTAGTAGGTGTTCCTACTGCGATTAAGATGTTCAACTGGGTAGCGACTATCTACAAAGGTTCTGTAAGCTTCGATTCTCCGATGTTGTTCGCATTGGGTTTCTTGTTCTTATTCGCAATCGGTGGTGTGACAGGTATCATGCTTGCGGTTCTTCCAATCGACGTTCACTTCCACGATACATACTTCGTGGTAGCTCACTTCCACTACGTAATGGTGGGAGGTACTTTGATGGCGTTGATGGGTGGTTTCTACTATTGGTTCCCGAAAATGTTCGGAAAGATGTTCAGTGAAACTTTGGCTCGCTTGTCTTTCGTGTTCATCTTCATCGGTTTCAACGTGACGTTCTTCCCTCAATTCATTTTGGGTGCGATGGGTATGCCACGTCGTTATTTCGACTACATCCCGAACTACGAAGCTCTTAACAAAATTTCTACTGTTGGTTCTTGGTTGATCCTGACTGGTTTCTTGATTGGTCTATATGCAATCGTTCAAGGTATCAGAAAAGGTGAGAAAGCTCCGATGAATCCATGGGGCGCTAAAACGCTTGAATGGCAAACGTCTTCTCCACCTCCTCATTTTAACTTCGATGTTGAACCAGTAGTAACTGCGGGGCCTTATGAGTACAGATAACATTACACATACACACTCAGCACATGTGTCGCATCACTTTAAAGATGCGACTCAAGAATACGATTCAGGTAAACAGGGCATTTGGTTGTTCATGGTTACTGAGATCTTGATGTTCGGTGCGGTTTTGGTTGGTTACGGAATCTTCCATCATCTTTACCCAGCAATGTTCTCTGAAGGTGCGAAGCAATTGGATTGGAAATTGGGTTTCATCAATACCCTAGTTCTTATCTTCTCTTCTTTCACAATGGCGATTTCGATCCAATTGATCCAACGTAATCAAATCAAGAAGGCGGCGATGGCTTTAGCTGTTACTATCCTTTGCGGTGCGATCTTCATGGTGATCAAATACTTCGAGTGGACACATAAATTCCACATGGGTTTCTATCCAGGTCGTTTCTTGGATATGGCTAAGACTCACGCAGAGCACGCAAACCTTGGTATGTACTTTGGTTTTTATTACTGCATGACAGGTCTACACGGTCTTCACGTATTGATCGGTATGGGCTTGATCACTTGGCTTTTGATCAGAACGATTCGCGGTGATTTCCACTCCCAATACTGGATCCCAGTTGAGGGCGTTGGTATCTTCTGGCATATCGTCGACTTGATCTGGATCTTCCTATTCCCTCTTCTATATTTGGTGGGTTAACAATGGCAGCAAACAATCACAAACACGATCCAAATGTTCTTCATCCACATATCTCTCCAACTTCCATGTACTTGAAAGTTGCAGCGGCTCTGTTTGGTCTTACAATCTTGACGGTTGTAGCCCATCAGTTCCACCACCAGTTGGGAGCTTTTGCTTCTCTAGTGGCATTCGGGATTGCGGCGGTAAAAGCGACTCTAGTTTTGTTGTACTTCATGCACTTGAAGGACGATAACAACATGAACCGCGCTATCTTCGCTTCTGGTTTCTTCTTCTTGATCGTTTTGCTTCTGTTCAGCGTTGTGGATATCGCAACTCGCGTTACAGAGGTAAGCCCTCTATAAGACCGTGTTAAAAACATTCGCGGATCTTACCAAGTTTGGCATAGTCGTGTTCTCGGTCCTCGCGGGCCTTGCCGGCTATGCCACCGGTTTTCAAATCGAACATTCCTTTGACTGGAAAATCTTTCTTGAGACCTTGCTAGGAATTTACTTCTTGGCATCAGGTTCTTTAGCTTTGAACCAAGTTCAAGACTGGCAAATCGACGCGAAAATGCCTCGCACTGCTAAACGTCCTATTCCTTCTGGAAAATTAAAACCTGCAGCGGCTGGCATCTTGTCAGTAGCGTTTTTATTTGTCGGTTTGCAATTACTCTTCACTGTTGAACCTGTGGCGGGCTGGGTTGGTTTGGTGAGCGTGATCTTCTATAACGGTCCGTACACTTTGTATTTGAAGCGCAAGTGGGCTTATGGAGCGGTTCCGGGTGCATTCCCAGGCGCATTGCCAGTGACTATTGGTTATGCGGCAGCAAATCCTGACATCTTTAATTCTGAATCACTGTATTTGTTCTTGATTATGTTCTTGTGGCAAATGCCGCACTTCTGGGTGCTGGCGATTCGTTATAAAGATGACTATGCAGCAGGTGGTATTCCAGTTCTTCCAGTGGCTCGCGGTTTAAACAAAACTTTGGAACAAATCGCGTTATGGACATTCGCTTATGTGGGTGTAGCGTTGGCGGCTCCATTGTTTGTGCATGCAAGTTGGTTGTATGTGCTTCTGACGGTTCCGTTTGTATTTAAGCTGCTTCAAGAGTTGTATCGTTACTATAAGTCCAAGGGGACTGAACGTTGGTTGGCCTTCTTCATGTGGCTCAACGTTAGCATGCTGGTTTTCATTGTGATTCCAGTGATTGATAAGTGGAATTTTCTTTTCATCCATTCCAACTAGAAACCAGCTTCCTAGGCAGGAGGCTGGTAAATTCTGGAGTCTAAGGTTTTCTCAATTCTTCGGGTGTATCGATCTGACGGCTCAAATGGGCTTTCATGAACACAGGATGCTTATCTAGATTGTTATAGATCTTCATCACGGTTGGATATTTAGTCATATCAACATGGAAACGTAGGCAAGTAATCACTTGTGGGTAAAGCACGATATCGGCAAGTGTGACGTCATCACCGAAGCAGTACTTACCAGAGAACTCCGGCAAAGTAAGTTCCAAAGCATCCAATCCTTGAGTGACCCATTTTTGCACCCACTGATCTTTTTGTTCTTGAGTGTAGCCGTGAGCCTCACCTAAGTACTTCGTCACTTTCAAGTTTCCATAGGGATGCATCGATGCATTTACGATTTCGCAGACCTGACGGATGCGCGCACGAGTGTATGCATCTTTCGGAAGAAGTGCAGGAGTGGGGGCGATCTCTTCGATGTATTCAATAATCGCCATGGAGTCAGGAATAAGTTTTCCATTGTGAACTAACGTGGGGATACCACCCATCGGATTGAGCTTGCGATATTCAGGAGAGTGCTGTTCATCCTTCAAAAGGTTGATAGGCTTGTATTCGAAGTCGATGCCTTTGAAGTGCAAGGCAGCGCGGGCGCGGAAAGAAGTGGAGCTCCGAAAATAGTTGTAAAGAACAAATGAGGACATATACTGACTCCTGTTGACGCTCATTTTTTTCGTAAACGTGGATTCAGTCAAAGGACTTTTCTATGCCGAGCAGATTTATCTTTTCGCTGCGCTTTTCTTCAAAAGTTCTGGCGAAGCTAGCGAAATTGTCTGTTGCCATGATTTTCTTCATGACACTATTTCGTATAAATCTATTTTTTCTGTCTGCATTCCAGAGGATCGAAGATCTGAATTTTACTGAAGTTATTCAGGCGTTTGTGGCGGGTGTTCGTTTTGATATTTTGGTTTTTGGTTTTTTGCTAATTCCCATTTACTTTTTGTTATTGATTCAAGCCATCTCGGAAAGATGGCCGCGTGGGATGTTTTATTTTTATAAAACTTATTTCGCTCTGGTTTGGTTGATCGTATGTGCGTTGTCCTATGTTGATTTCTTCTTTTACTCTCATCACGGCAGCCGAATGCGTTTTCAGGAGTATTCATCCTGGACCCCGGAGTTTACTAAGGAACTGATGGGGACCTTGCAGATGAACCAGGTTTTGATTTTTACAATTATCACCCTGGTCCTTTTGGCTTTAGGCTTCATGGCCATTCGCGGTTTGAAGTTTGGTGATTGGAAAGATGAATACTCGCCAAATCAAGGCGGTAAAATGGAAGTCGCACTACGCATCGTCTTACCTCTTTTGCTAATCACTTTGGCGGCGCGCGGCACTGTGGAGCCCCATCATTTGGCATTGGAGCACAGTGAAGTCTCAAATAATAAAGCCCTTAATGAAATGGGTCTGAATGCCGTGTGGTGTTTTGATAAATAAGGAAACTTGTGGGAGACTTTTTCCATAAGGAGTTCTTTTATGAAAAAACTGGCACTGTCATTGTTGTTGGCTTCAGGTCTTTTTTCTTCTGCAGCGTTGGCTGATCTTGATTACGGTTTAGAAGTAGGTATTCGCTCTCAATCTGGTGATTCAGATGCGCCGAGCAGTTCTACAACTTCGCAAACAGCGATGCAATTCGGTGTCTTTGGTGTTATGCCGATGGTTAATAACTGGAACATTCGCACGGGTCTTCTTTACACACAACGTCCGTTGATTGAAGAAGTGAACAACGTAGACAATAAAATTTCTCTGAACTATATCGATATCCCAGTTACAATCATGTACAAGTTTGAAACTTATGCAGGTGTTTATGCTGGTGTGAATATCGGTATGAACTTGGATAAAAACTGTGATGCTGCAAACTGCGAAGTTTCCAGTGTAAAAACACTTCTTCCAATGGTGATCGGTGCGGCATTTAAATTCGCTCCAAACTTTGGTGTGAATGCTTATTTTGAAACTGCGACGGGTGAAGTTGCGAAAAGCAACGGCAACAGCTTGAAAGACTATCGTGCTGTAGGCGCAAATTTATTGGTTACTTTTGATTAAGGAATAACTGTGAAACTAGGTACTCTGAAATCAGCAAAAAGCTTGGACGGCGAACTCTGTGTAGTAAGTCGTGATCTTAAGACGGCGGTAAAGGCGACGCAATTCGCTCCAAGCCTTCGTGAGGCCATGGAAAAATGGTCCGACATCGAAGCTGATTTAAAAAAGCTTTATAATGATTTGAACGAAGGAAAAGCTGCCGGGGCTTTTCCTGTAAATGAACAAGATTTCCACTCTGCATTGCCTCGTACGTGGTTGTTTGCAGATGGTTCTGCGTTTATCTATCACATCAAGCTAGTTCGTAAGGCACGCAATGCCCCTCTTCCAGAAACTTTGACGACGGTTCCTTTGATGTATCAAGGGGAGTGTGGTCAGTTCTTGGCATCCACAGAAGATATTCCGCAAAGAGATTTCTCTCACGGAACGGACTTCGAAGGTGAGGTCGGTGTTATTACTGACTTCGTTCCAATGGGTGTGACTCCAGAGGAAGCTTTGAAACATATCAAATTGTTTGTACTTATTAACGACGTCTCTTTGCGTGGCCTGATTCCCGAGGAGTTGGCTGGTGGTTTCGGGTTCTTCCAAAGTAAACCATCTTCTGCCCTTTCGCCATTTGCAGTGACTGCAGATGAGTTAGGAGATGGCTATAGAGAGGGCCGTATCCAATTGCCACTCGATGTGACTTACAATGGTGAGTTCTTTGGTAAAGCAAATGCCGGGGCGATGCACTTCCACTTTGGTCAATTGATTGCTCATGCTGCGAAGACAAGAAACTTACCTGCAGGTGCATTGATCGGAAGCGGAACTGTTTCTAATGAAGATCATGCTAATGGTTCAAGTTGTTTGGCTGAAAAGCGCATGATCGAGCAAATTGAAACGGGCGCGATTAAAACTCAGTTCATGAAGTCGGGTGATACGATTGAGATGAAAATGTTCAATTCAAAAAATGAAAATATTTTTGGTCGTATTGCTCAAAAAGTAAAAGCAGTTCGATAAAAATTGAGTTTCAATTTTTAGGTAATAAAAAAAAGGCTCGTTGGTTTCCCACGAGCCTTTTTTATTTTAGCAATAACTAGAAACTAATTAAGAGCTTCAATCACGCCGCAAGCTTCGCGTGCGCCAGAGTTACCTGCCGGTTGCGATTTCAAATCGTCTTTACCTTTGTGAATGATCACGGCTTTGCCGATGATACTTTCAGCGCCAGACAACGAACCTTTCATAGTGAAAGATTGGTTCGATTTACCTTTACGATCTGCCATGATGTTGCCCATGTCGCCAGCGTGGCGGTTAGCGGAAGTCAAAGAGCCGTGTTTGCCGCTTGCTGGGTTGAAGTGGCCACCGGCAGAACTGAAATCGGCTGCAGAGCAGTCGCCTGTTTCGTGAATGTGGAAGCCGTGAGGGCCAGACTTCATGCCTTCAGCCATAACTTCAACTTTGATTTCGCCATTTTCTTCTGTGAAGTGAATTGTGCCTTTCACTTTGCTGCCTTTAGCTGACTTCAATACAGCCTCAGCTTTAGTCGGAGCTGGTGGTGCTGCTGGAGTTGCTGGTGCGGCAACTGGTTCTGCTTCTTTGTGTGCGCAAGCTCCAACTACAAGTGCAGCAAGGACTGGTACGATATATTTTTTCATGTTGTCTCTCCCTTTGGTTGAAATTTACATGAAAAACATCATACATCGTATGTTGTTTGTGTCATTACTGATTCGCCAAATGTCTGACAAACTCGACTGTTATCACGGTCGTGGCGTAAAACAAAAGTACAGCGCGTCCTTTTTTTATTTTTGGAGAAAGTAGAGATCCTGTAGAAAGTGCTGACATAACCAGCCTCCTTAACTATTACAGTGTCGCACTATTTCCTTATATCGAGCCAATCGATTCTCTCTAATCGAGTTATAGACAAATGTTATTAAGCACAGAGAAGACGGTCTCATTTTCAGACGGTCAATTTTTTATAAAAATACGTAGGAAAAGGGGAAATCTATATGCAAACCACTGCAGCTCACCATACTAATAAGACCGCTCAGGCCTTAGCTAAGACGCTTTCAGAGGAATATTTACTAATGTTAAAGACTCAGAATTTTCATTGGAACGTCGAGGGACCGCTGTTCTTCTCTCTCCATAAGCTTTTCGAGAGCCAGTATAAAGAACTGATCGAGTTCATCGACGATACGGCCGAAATTATCAGAACTTATAACGTAAAGTCTCCCGGCAGTTTTCGCGAGTTTCAAAAAACTGCATTCATCGATGAGGCACCAAATGATTTGATCAGTGCTCAGCAGATGATGGATATGCTCAACCGGGACCATATGTCGATGTCGGCGCGTTTAAAAGAGTATATGGAAGATGCGGAAGTAGTGGGGGATTCCAATGCGGTCACCCTGTATGAAGATCTTATCACGTTCCATGACAAAGCTGCGTGGATGATTCGTAGCCATAGGGCATAAACAGATGACAGTTATAATTTGAAGCGAGGAAGCTTAAGGACAACAAGGAGAACTTCAGTGTTGAGCTTCCTCGCCCTTATTCTTGCCGCACCAGTTTTTGCCCAGCAGAAAGTGAATGTTAAAAACTTCTATCCAGAAGGTTCACATCGATCGGTTGATCAGCTCCGCATCGAATTCGCTCAGCCGCAAGTTAAACTTGGAGAATTCAAGACGGAGGCGCCTGCGCAAAGTGCATGCCTTAAAGGCGGTCAAGGTCGTTGGGTGGATACACGTAATTGGGTCTACGACTTCAATCCTCCGTTGGGCGGTGGGCGCATATGTGAAGTCAATGTGTCTGGGCAGGTTTATCGTTTCAATACGGGCGGCCCTCACGTAAAAACTATTTTTCCAAGAACATATCGTCCGATTGATTCTGAACAAAATTTCTTAGTTTTCATGGATTCTGAAGTCAGAAAAGAATCTTTACCTAAAGCCGCTTACTTTGTGATCGAAGGTTTGGGGGATCGTATTCCTGCTGAAGTTATCGCAGGTGCGGAAGCAGAGAAAGTTCGTGCGAATGCTCTTGAAGAGTATCGTTATGAAAAAGATGACTTCAAAGGGTCTTGGGTTGTTCTAAAATCTTCTCGTATTTTTCCGGCAGGAGCGAAGGTTAGCTTGGTATGGTCTAAGGAAATTGAAAGCCCCCAAGGCTTTCGTTCGACGGAAGACGAAACTTTTGAATTTCAGGTAGAAAATGCTTTTAAAGCAGATTTTTCTTGTGAACGAGAGGCACCGGGTAAGCCCTGCATTCCTATTCTTCCAATGCGCATGAGTTTTACAAATCCCGTTTTAATTAAAGCACTTAAGCAAATATATATTGAGAGCAGTTCTGGCAAGAAGGTTTATGCATCAGATCTTGCACAAGAGTCAGAGAAAGAAAGCAAAACCTACCTGGAATTTAAGGGACCGTTTTCAGCGAAGTCTCAGTACAAGCTTTTTGTTCCTGCAGGTTTGAAGGATGATCAAGGTCATGAACTGATGAATCGCAATCAGTTTCCGATAGCTATTCAAACTGGCGACGATCCTTCTCTTTTAAAGTTCGCCGCAGATTTCGGAATCATTGAGGAGGGTAAGAACTCCGCTATTCCTGTGACTCTTCGTCGTGTAGAGAAATCTCTAGCAACAAGTTTTGCAGGGTGGAGTGGACGCCTGGGAGCTACTAACTTCAAGGACATCATTTCTTATCTTGGGCACATTCAAAGAAATCCTACCGGTGGCGAGAAAATAAAATTTCATTCATCTTTGAATGTTCAAAAAATCAAAGTGGATAAACCACTGGCTGCGGCTGATACGGAAGTTGTCGGAATTCCACTTAAAAAATCTGGATTCTATGTGGTTGAAATGGAAAGCCGCCTTTTGGGCCAAAGTCTTTTAAACGAGAATGTTCCGTTCTATGTGAGAACCGCAGCTCTGGTAACAAAGATGGCGGTTCATGCGAAGTTTAGTAAAAACGAAGTCTGGGTGTGGGTAACGGATCTTAAAACGGCGCAACCTGTTGCTGGTGCGGCCGTTAAGGTTGTGGATGTTAAAGGGGCTGTTCAGGCAAGAGGAACTTCGGATGCAAAGGGTTTGGCTCTTTTAAAGCTTTCTAAAAATACCGAGGAACTTCCGCGCAATGAAGAGGGGCCTTACTATGATGGTTTCTTTGTTGTGGCGGAAAACGGCGATGACTTTACTTTCACTCACTCTTCGTGGGATCGCGGTATTGAGTCCTGGCGCTATCAGATTGCTGGAGGGGTTCGTGCTTCGGGTTTAATTGCTCATGCCATCCTGGATCGCACTCTGCTAAAGCCTGAGGAAACGCTTTCTGCAAAAATAGTAGTCAGAAAAACGGCTAAGATGGGATTAGAGCTTCCTGTGGGTAATGAGTGGCCCACAACATTGGAAATGGCTCACGACTCGGGCTTGCAAACTCTTAAATTTCCTCTTACTTGGGATAAAAAATCAGGAACGGCTTTGTGGCAATGGATGATTCCTCCTGGTGCTAAGCTGGGACGTTGGGTGATTCGCCTGACAGGTACGAAGAACATGTATCTTGAAGCGGGTGACGTACGCATCGAGAACTTCCGCGTTCCTCTTCTGCAAGTGCGTTTGCAAAGTAATAAACCGCAATTCGTTGAAGACAAGTCAATTCCACTTTCCGTGATTGCAAATTACTTTTCTGGAGGTCCGGCTGCGAAAATGCCAATGAAGATTCGTTGGAGTGTAGAGCCTGGAAGCTTCAATGTGCAGGATGATGACTTTCAAGAATATATGTTCGCAAACGGCGCAATCAAAGAGGGCTTGTTCAGATCTGGTGATGAGGAAAATGCTCGCTATATTCCGCAAAGTGGCGTGAAGGATGTGAATCTTGATAAGGCGGGATCTGCCTCATTTGTGTTGGAGCCTATAAAGTATTCCGCCGGACCGCAACGCTTGAGAGTTGAAGGAGAATATAAAGATCCTAATGGTGAGATTCAAAGTACCGTGCGCTCTTATCCGTTGTGGTCTTCAGATATAGTTCTGGGAATAAAGGCGGATGGCTGGTCAGCGACCCCAGATAAAGTGCGCATGAATGTTGTAGCCTTCAATTTGGCACAAGAACCTCTTAAGAATCAGAAAGTAAAAGTAGATCTTTATACGAGCCGCTATTATTCCCACCGCAAACGTTTGGTGGGTGGATTCTATGCCTATGAGGATTTCCAGGAAGTGAAGAAGGTTGGAAAGCTTTGTGAGGGCACAACTGATAAAACCGGCCAGTTCAAATGTATTGGTAAAACATCGGCAGTCGGTTCGGTCATTGCGGTCGTTTCAAGCCAAGACTCTCAAGGACGCCCGGCTCAGGCCAATGTGAATCAGTGGGTAGTGGCGGATGGAGAATCGCAGTGGTTTGGTTCGCAAGACAATGATCGCGCTGATTTGGTACCATTTAAAAAATCCTATGAACCTGGCGAAACCGCAGAGCTCCAACTTCGCACTCCGTTTCAAGAGGCGAAAGTTCTGGTCACAGTAGAACGCGATTCCGTATTGTATCGAGAGGTTATTGATGTGAAGGGTGAGAATCCCGTTATTCGCATTCCCATCAAGAAAGAATACGCGCCGAATGTCGTGATCTCTGCATTTGCCATTCGTGGTCGTTTGAATGATCCGAAACCGACGGCCCTTGTCGACTTAGGAAAACCGTCATTTAAATTGGGTCTTTCTGAAATTAAGGTGGGCTGGAAAGCGAATACGCTGAAAGTTCAAGTGGAGACGGATAGAAAAACTTATCGCGCCCGTGAAAAGGCTCTGGTTAAAATTAAAGTCGTGGACGCCGATGGGAAGCCGGCTCCTTCGGGCCAGGTGGCTTTGGTGGCAGTGGATGAGGGATTACTCGAACTTCGTGACAACAGCTCTTGGGATCTTCTTTCTGCGATGATGGGACTTCGTCAGTACGACGTTAGGACCGCAACAGCCCAAAGCTTCATTATCGGTAAACGTCACTTCGGATTGAAGGCGGTGCCAATAGGTGGTGATGGAAGAAGTGGTCTTCGTCGTGAGTTGTTCGATACGCTTCTTTATTGGAATCCTAAGGTGCAGCTCGATAAACAGGGGCAAGCACAGTTGTCGGTTCAGCTGAATGATTCCACGACGAGCTTCAGAATCGTCGCCGTTGCTCAGCAAGGTAAAGAGCAGTTTGGAACGGGCTGGACCTCTGTTCAATCCACTCAAGACGTGATGATCTTGCCGGGGCTTTCTGGTGTAACTCGTAAAGGTGATGAGTTTATGGCGGGATTCACTGTCAGAAACGCATCCTTACAAAAGCAACGTCTGACTGTATCGTTACATACGACGCCATCCCTGAAAACGGGTGCCCGCACAATTGAATTGGAACCAGGAGCTTCGCAGCTTTTATCCTGGAATTTGAAAATTCCGGATGTCGACAGTTTCGAGTATGTCGTTACAGCTCGTGATATCGATGGAAAGGTTCAAGATGAAATCAAAAAAACTCAAAAGGTTTTATCTTTGCGTCAGCCGCACATCTATCAAAGTGAATTCGGACAGTGGCCAGACTTTAAGAACATCGCGGTTCGTATTCCAGAGAATGCAGAGCCGGATTCAAGCACTGTCGTAGTTGAAGCATCGAGTTTATTGGGTGGACAACTGACGGGAATGAAAGAGTTCTGGAAGAACTATTCCTATACATGCTTAGAACAACAGGTCTCTCGTGCGGTGTCTCTGAATGATCAAGCGTTGTGGAAGAAGATCGAACAAAAATTTGGAACTTATCAAGATGAGCGTGGTCTTCTGAAGTTCTTCCCTTCATCTTATGCTCGTGGTGATATTGCCTTGACGAGCTATGTTCTTAGTGTTGCTCATGAGGCCGGCTTTAAGATTAGTGAAGACACCGAAAACAAGATGCTTGATGCTTTGGCAAGTTATGGCGAAGGACGTCTTAAAGATGTCGATGGCGTGGGACGAGTGGATGAGGTTATTAAAAAGATTTCTGCCTTCGAAGCTCTATCGAGATATCGTCGTTTGAATGTGGATCTGCTAAGTACGATTACCTACCAAGGAAATCAATGGCCGCTTTCGAGCTTGGTAGAATGGTATAATATCTTGAACTGGGAATCGAAAGTTCCGCAGCGTGATCAGAAAGTTAAAGAAACAGAGAGCATTCTGCGCAACAAATTCTACTTCTCAGCAAAACGTCTGATGCTGAAAGAAGAAGGCTTGGATGTGATGCCTTGGTTAATGCGCGACGGAGAAGGGGCTTCATTGCGTCTGATATCTGCAGTGATGAATAAAGAATCGTGGCAGGGAGATTTGCCACGATTGATGCAAGGAATTCTGATGCGTCAGCGTGAAGGCGCGTGGGCGTTGACGACGAGTAATGCCTGGGGCCGTTTGGCTCTGAAGAAGTTTGATCAAAAATTCCAGAATCAAAAAGTGACCGGGCTCTTTAAGGCGCAAATAGGCTCGCAGCAACGCCAAGGCAATTGGGAAAAAGCAAGCTCACAATCGTTTGAATTTCCGTTGAAAGAGAAAGCCAGCACTGTGATTCTAAATCAAGAAGGAACTGGTAAGCCATGGATTACCGTTTCTTCGAAGGCCTCAATACCTGTGACGAAGCCTTTTTTTGCTGGCTTTAGTGTTGAAAAGAAAATCACCGCTCTTGAGCAGAAAAGCAAAGGTCGCTGGAGTGTGGGCGATACTGTGAAAATCGAATTAACGATTAAAGCGCAAGCTCCACAAACTTGGGTTGTTGTAAATGATCCGATCCCGGCAGGGGCCAGTGTTTTGCAATCTTCTTGGGCTACAGCCATCGAACGCAAAGAAGAGTTGATGCGTTTCTATTTATCATGGTTGCCTCAAGAGATGCAGACGTTGGAGTACACGCTGCGATTTAACCAGGTAGGAATCTATAAAGTTCCAGCGACGCGCGTTGAAGCGATGTACAGCCCTGACTTGTATGCAGAACTTCCAGAGACCACATGGACGGTGAGTGAATGACGAAGATTCTTTGGGTGATTCCAGCGACGATGCTAGTTGTAACAGGGTGGTTGATCCACTCGGTGCCGACTATTGCTAGCTTCGACGAAGTTAAAAAGAATCACCGCAGTTCAGAAATGGTCTTGTTGGATCGCGAGGGACGGCCTTTGCATCAATGGCGACAAGACTCTAATCGCAGGGTCTTTGCTTGGGTTTCGTTGAAGGAAACTTCCCCTGCATTTGTTCAAGCACTTCTTAAATCCGAAGATCGAGAATTCTTTCGTCACGGTGGAGTGGACTATAAGTCTTTGGTGGCAAGTTTCTATCAAAGACTTGTGAAGTCTTCTAATCGTGGTGGATCGACATTGTCGATGCAGACTGTGAAGCTGGCTTATCCTTCAAGATCTTGGCGCGGGCTTAGTGGAAAGTTCAGACAGATTTGGGCTGCCTCACAGATTGAATCTCAATGGACCAAGGAAGAAATCCTAGAGGCGTATTTAAATCTTGTTCCGTTCCGTGGGGAGTATCGCGGACTCGCTTCTGTTTCTTGGGGGTTGTTCAATAAATCTCCGCGAGGGCTTACTAAAAACGAAGCTACGGTCTTAGCCGTGCTCATTCGCTCTCCGAACGCACTTGTAAAAGATTGGGTGAAGCGTGCTTGTTGGCAGGAGCCAGAGACCTGTTCACAGTTCCCAGCTTTAGTTTCAAGTGCCTTGCAGCGTTTAGGCCGAATTCCGGGTGAAGATCAAAGAGCATTGCATTTGGCGCAACGTCTTTCTAAGGAAGGTTATCAAGGGCCCACAGTTACGACGATTGATCGGGATCTGCAAGTGCAGATTCAAGAGATCGTGACCTCGCAGGTACGTGAACTTCAAGAGCAGAATGTTCATGATGCCGCAGTTCTTGTGGTTGAAAATAGAACCGGCGCCGTGTGGGCTTATGTGGGTGGCAGCGGAGCCTTATCGTCAGCAACTTACGTTGACGGCATTCAGTCGCCACGACAAGCGGGTTCAACATTAAAACCATTTCTCTATGCGACTGCGTTTGAGCGAGAGCTCATAAAGCCGAACTCGTGGATTGAGGATTCAGCTGTGGATATCGTCTTTGATCGGGGAGTTTATAAACCACAAAACCACGATCACCTTTTTAATGGATGGGTTCAGGCGAAAACGGCACTGGCGTCATCATTAAACGTTCCCGCAGTTAAAGTGCTAAAGCTTTTAAATGACGATTCCTTCTGGAATAACCTTCGTGCCTTGGGAATTCACAATCTGCAGGAGCCTGAACACTATGGCCCGGCCTTAGCGTTGGGAGTAGCGGACGTGACTTTAGAAGATTTGACACAAGCGTATCGCACCCTTGCTCAAGGTGGAGTCTATTCGCCACTTCATTTTATTAAACGCGAAGATCAAAAGGATGAGCGCGTTGTATTCAGCCCGAAGACTGCCGCGCGAATCACTCACATTCTGGCAAGCAAAGAAAATCGCGCTCTCGGATTCGGCATGGAGTCCTCGCTGAATCTTGAAAGCGAGGCTGCCGTAAAAACAGGAACAAGCAAAGATATGCGAGATAACTGGTGTGTGGGTTACAACTCGCGCTTCACGGTTGGTGTGTGGGTTGGAAATTTCCAGGGTGACCCGATGTGGAACGTGATGGGAGTGACCGGTGCTGCGCCGATTTGGAATCGTGTGATGTCGTGGTTGCAAGAGCGTTACCCAGCAGAGCCATTTAAGTTGAGTTTGCCGAAAGAAGAACCATTGCGACCACCTAAAACTTATCCGTTTGCGCGCATCACTTATCCGCAAAATGGAATGATTCTGGCAGTGGATCCTTCGATTCCACTGAAGAATCAAAAAATGCCATTGATGGTAGAAGCTGAAAGTAAGAAAGATCTAAAGTGGAGAATCAACGGGCAGAAGACAGTTTCCGCGACAGACACTTATTTGTGGACGCCCACTCCGGGGCGCCACACATTCGAACTGCTTAAGAAAAACCAACTCGCACAAAAAGTCGAAGTGATAGTGAAATAATTAAACGTCGTAGTGAATAATTACTGGAACGTCTAGATCAGAACGCAAGCTCTCTTTCACTGGGCATCCCAATGCAAAAGCCTCAAGTTTCTTACGGTAATCGTGGGGAACTTGCTGTGGCAGATGTAAAACTACGTGCAATTTTGCGATACGACGAGGATTGGCCGCCATCTCTTTTTCTACGGATGCCCAAGAGCCCTTCAGAGAGACATTATCTTTTTCGCAGTTAATTGCCATTGTCGTAAGCATACAGCTGCCCATCGCCGCGCCAAGAAGATCTGTCGGGGAGAAGAGCTCACCTTTGCCGTGATTGTCTTTTGGAGCATCGGTACCAATGCGCGCAGAAGAAGGTTCGTGAGTGATATCGCAATGCTTATCACCGTGATAGACGGATGTTGTTTTTACCATGGGGACCTTCCAGAGCTATGTCGACATTTGCTCGATGATCTTACGCAGACGCATCTCAGATGACTTAGACATATCCGCGTAGAGTTTACGCAAGTGTGAAGATTGAACAGGATCATTCTTAGAAGCTTTCATTTCGCGACCGATTTTGATCGCAGAGCAAACGCTTTCGATGACCAATTTTTTCTTAGAATCTTTAGTGATGAAATCGAATGCACCTAGTGAGAGCGCTTCAAGAGCACGAGCATGATCGCCGTGAGCCGTTAGCAC
>JAGIAF010000220.1 GCA_017745015.1 Bdellovibrio sp.
AAAAACCAATCTCTTTCATCCGTAGTCTTTGCCGTGATCCTTGGATTTGCGATTTTCTTTTACAGCCGTAAGGAAATTCCAGTCATTCGCGCAGAAAGGACCGTGGCGGCATCAGTAGATACTGTCTGGAAACACTGGACAGAACCTGAATCCATCAAACAATGGTGGGGACCACAATATTTTACGGCTCCGGTAATTAAGTCTGATTTCCATGAGGGTGGCAGCTTTCTTTTTTCAATGCAGTCACCGGAGGGAAAGATGTTTTGGAATGGCGGTCGCTATCAAGTGATTGATCCGAAAAAGAAAATTATCGCTAAGATGTTTTTCGCTGACGAAAATGGCAAGCCGGTTCCCGCATCGAACTACGGAATTCCTGGCACTTGGAAGGACGATGTTACTTTAAGTATCGAGTTTTCAGAAAAAGATGGAAAAACCACAATCCGTGTTCGCGAGGATGGTGTTCCAACCGAGATGGCTGAAATGGGCCGCCTCGGATGGGAACAACAGCTCGACAAATTTGAGCAACTACTTAAAGCCAACCCTCAATAGGTCGGTAGACAAACAGCCTTGCTCCGACGTTTCTATCAAGAGACAATATTTCACGGAGGACTTATGAACGTTAAGGACACTGAATTCAAAAGCTTGCTAGAGAAATACAAAAAATTTTCCGTCTATGGTCTAAGTCCTGATCCAACCAAGGCAAGCCACTATGTACCTTTGTATATGCGTGACCACGGTTGGGATATGGTTGGAACTTATCCGAAGGCCCACGATGCTGGCGGCTTTAAAATTTATTCCACCTTAAAAGACATTCCTCTCGAGTATCGCAAGTTCGTGGATGTCTTCCGCAGCTCTGATCGAGTTCCTGAGGTGGTTGATGAAGCTATCGCCGCGGGTGGTGTTGAAGTTTTGTGGCTGCAACTCGGAATTGCAAATCCCGAAGCCGAGGCTAAGGCCGAAAAGGCCGGCATCAAAGTCGTTTCCAATCGTTGCCTTATCATCGAACATAAAAAGTGGTTTTAAAATCGGGCCCTCCGTAAAGTCAGGCCCGAGATGTTTTTTTACAGAAGCGATGACAACTGACTTTCGTCAACGATAGGCTCCTGACCATCGATGATCGGAGTATAGTCCCATCCATCGTCAGTAGAAGGATCGTTTTCATCTGGAGTCGTGATCAGCTCCACTGGCTCTTCTGGTGTTGGAGAAGGTTCTACCGTTGGAGATGGTGACGGCTCAACAGAAGGCGATGGTTCCACTGATGGTGATGGTGTCGGAGTTGGCTCTGGATCTGGAATTGCCTGCTTCGTCACTGATTTTAGTTTCAATACGGGTTTTAGCAAACAGCCGCCATTGCCTTGTTGGACAACGGATTTTTTCGCATCGAAATCGACGACCACGTTATACAGATTGCCGCCTTCGAACTGAACTTTGTTCGTAAGGATGATTTTAACTCCCGTCTTTTGCGCGCTTGGAGTTTTAAGTTCACATACGGAATCATCTGATTTGACAGCATAGTGTCCATCTTCTTTAAGAATCAGACGAATCTGCTGTATACGCAAACCCTCTGGAGCAACGATATCTTGCAACGGCAAGCTAACGCCATTTTGAAGTTGCAAGAGATCTACCTGGCCCAGCCCTTGCGATAAGATCAAACGACCCGCCTTGCCTTGACCGGCGATAACCACCTCAAGGTGATCAATGTTAACTATTACTGATTTCAGTTCTTTATTAGGAGCATCGACAAGCTTAAAGCTGACTGCCGCCATTTTTGAAGCTGCACCTGATGATGACGAACTGCCTGAGCTTGTTGAAGAAGATGATTCGGAACTCAATGATGTCGACGAAGATGTTCCACTTTGTTGATTGCAGGCTGCGACAAGAAAGAACGCAGAGAAAACTAACGCTTTAGTGACCAAGTTTTTCATTCACCCTCCTGGTGTCATGAGAAGTTGCTTAAACTGTACTCCTCTTTTCAGAGAGCACCACAAATGATCTAAGTGAAACGATCATTCTGAGAGGGTGTAAAATACCTGGTCAGTTTCTTAAAGATTCCTTAGACCTAGACTGCGGAATTGCACATACCTTTTGAAAATGAAGGCTTTAAAATATTAAATATGAGGACTTCAATTACCAAACTTATAACCGATCAACAGTTCCTTCCGACTCTTCTGCGCCTTATTGATAAGGCAGAGTTCTCTATCGATATACTGGCTTACTCCTTTGCTATTGGAAGTGCGCGAGGAATTCTTTCTCGCACTACCGCGCCTTTTGAAATCGCTGAAAAGCTCATCCAAAAGAAGCAACGCCTAAAAAGAAAGATAAAAATCCGTCTTTATATTGAAGGTTTTCGCGAAACGTCTCTTCGCAATCGAGTGACCGCCGATTATTTAGAGACTCATGGCATTGAGGTTATTTACGGAACTACCCACGCTAAGGGGTTCTGTTTTGACAAAAGTATCCTGCTTTTTGGATCTACAAATCTTACCAATCAATCGTTAATGAAGAACTATGAAGCCAACGTTCTCTTAAATGACCCAAAGGCCATTACGGGGTTTTTAAAGTATTTCGAATACTATTGGAACGGTGGTCACCATGGTGGGATTAAGCTAACTGCGCCAATGATTGCCGATGGAGATTTCAAAGAAATTCTCTTAGAGTTGATAGACTCGGCCAAGTCTTCGTTGGAGTTCTCAATTTATTTTTTTCACATGAGTGAGATCGAAAGGGCGTTAATCAAAGCAACAGCTCGAGGCATCGAAGTGCGTGGCCTTTTTCATCACCATACAAGTTTCGCCTTATCTTATGTCCGTCGCACTCGGGGTACGGCCTCACGACTTATAGCCTCGGGAATTGATCACTTGCATTTTGGTCCCGGCAACCTCTTCACACATTCAAAATTTATTGTGAAAGATCGAAAAGAGGTATTGCTAGGAACAGGCAACTGGCTTCATGAAGACATAAAAGTTCATCCGCAACTGTACATTCATTTGAAAAACGCGACCCTAGCAGAAAATTTAGTTACTTATTTGAATACAAAACTTACAACTGGAAGGGATGTTGATTATGGAAGCAAAGATGACGCCCGAACAATCCAGCCCTAGACATTACTCCATGAAATTAACTTGGGAAAAGGGAATCGTTGTCGCTGTTCCACCAGATAGCACCTTGGCTGAAGCTGCTCAGATGATGCGCGATCAACAGGTTGGCGATGTCTTGGTGATGAACAGTCCCGAGTCCGACAAAATACTCGGCGTTATCACTGACCGAGATATCGCTCTTTGCCTAGGTACTCAAGAAAATCCAAACACTATTTTGGTCGGCGACGTTATGTCTCGCTCTATCGTGACGGCATCCGTTGATGATGAAATTTTTAAGCTCATATATTTGATGAAAACATCGGGCGTGACTCGTTTGCCGTTACTCGATGAGCGCGGGCGTGTGGTCGGTGTTGCCACCGCTAAGAATCTCATAGAAATTCTGCTCGGCTCCCTGTTTGATTTAACCCAGATTGGTGAAATCCAACGCGAGAACGAACGGTCCCATCATTAGCGACGTTTTGGCTTTTTAACGGCATTCTTAAGAAGTTGCGCCCAGACGGCTCTGGCAACAGGGCCCATGGGCTTATTACGAACTCGCATCACGTGCAGATCAAGAGTGAATGATTTAATCTTCTCATCTTGAATTTCCAAAACGATGTTCTTCCTTAGCTCATTTTCGATTTCGTTACGTGGTAAACGACCCCAACCAAAACCATTCATGATCATTTTGTGCTTCAGCGAGTGATCAGTGACAAAGCATTTTTTCGCCTCAGCCAAGACACCTTTCGCATTTCCCTTTGTAAGATTTGATTTGTCGCCATTTTGCAGAACTACGACCTGAGGATATTTCTTTAAAGACTTCGCGTCGACAGATGGAAGGTTTTTAGCCAGAGACTTCGCCACCACCGGCACCATCTCGATACGATCAAACGGAACGCTTTCCAGATCATGCCCTTCTGTTGGCTTCGTCGAGACGGCAAAGTCTGCTTCTCCCGAAAGAAGCATATCCAAACCACCACCCATGATTTCAGAGTGGAAAGTCACCTCTGTTGGATATTCACTCAAAATGGTTTCTAAGAAAACTCCCTCAATGGCTTCAAAGCGCGCCAAAGGATCGAGCACGATTGTTAAAAAGGGCTCGACTTTGTTTGTTCCAAGTTCTTTACCAACAGTTTGAAGCTCGCGAAACGACTGCAGAGTTTGTTTTGCCCAGTTATAAAAGACCAGCCCTTCGGGTGTCAGCTTCGGACGATATTCTTCCCGATTAAAAAGTTTAAGATCAAATTCTTCTTCTAGCTTCTTAATAGCAACACTCAAGCTCGGTTGAGTCTTATAAAGGTGCTCAGAGGCGGCCTTAAAGCTTCCTTTTTCCACAATCATTTCAAGGGTTTCCAATTGATCTATCGTCACACTGCCGCCTTTAAACTATATAAATTTATTTAATACTGTTGATATGATTATAATAATTTTTTTCCTCTCCGAAATCAACGATACTAGTTTCAGAAAGAGAGGAGACCTTATGAAGATCTGGGAGAAATTACCCCGACGCTCATTTCTGGTCGGCGCCCTTACCACCGCAGTCGGTGGAGTAAGTGCGGCTCTATTACCACAACGTTTAAAAAAGGATAAAGGTATGCTTACAGTAAGAAAATCAAACGACAGAGGTTTAGCGGAACATGGCTGGTTGAAATCTCGCCACACATTCTCTTTCGCAGAATATTACGATGCGAACCAAATGGGCTTTGGTCCACTTCGTGTGATCAATGAAGATCGAATTCAAGGCGGTACTGGCTTCGACACTCACCCACACCGAGACATGGAAATCATTTCTTACGTGGTATCAGGTGGTCTTCGTCACCAAGACTCTATGGGCAACGTGGCGGTGATCAAACCCGGCGAAGTGCAACGCATGAGCGCTGGCACTGGTGTTCGTCACTCCGAATACAATGATCTTGATAAGGAGCAAACACACTTCTTCCAAATTTGGATTATGCCAAGCCAACGAGGACTTGCTCCGGGCTACGGTCAGAAGTCCTACGAGAAAGAACTTAACACTCAAAAGATCGTTCACGTGATTTCCCCGGACGGCAAAGACGGCTCCATCGCAATCAATCAAGATGCGAATATGTATATTTCGCGCTTGAAACAGAATGATGATTTGAGATTCAATCTTTCCCCTGCACGCAGATTCTGGGTGCAAATGGTAAAAGGTGAAGTCACAGTGAATGGTGAAAAACTTGAGACAGGTGACGCCATTTCAGGCTCTGATATCGGCACGGCAGACATCAAAGCTTCCAAAGATTCAGAAATGATTATCTTCGAGTTGCCGTAAGCATCAGAAGAAATTTATCGGCCGGGAGAGCGTTGATCACATCGCTCTTCTCGAGCCATCCTCGTCGCGCCTGACCTACGCCGTATTTCATATAATCCAGCTGCCCGTCGTCTCGAGCTTCCGTGCCGATCGCTATTTTCACATCCATGGTTTTCGCCAAACGACAAAGCGTATCTGGAATGTCCATCCATTGTGGCTGGCAATTTAGTTCAATAATTTTATTAAGATCATGAACTTGGCGCAGAATCTTTTCGAAGTTCACCTGATAGGAATATCC
>JAGIAF010000221.1 GCA_017745015.1 Bdellovibrio sp.
CCTTCAACGGTGTCAAAGCCTTGCATCAAGGCGAACTTATTCACTTCGCGCCAGCCCGGATTGCCGCCGTAAAGAAAACGCGCTTTGTAACCTGACTGTTTAAAGATACGGGCCGGGCTGGAACGGAAAGGTACTTGCAGATAATCGCTCTCTGTCAAAAACTCGCTGATCGGGCGTTGAGGAGCACCAATCATCAAGCAACTTAAGCTGCCGATGGTGGCATTGGTGCTTGAAAGAAAATGCGTCAAATAAGTGTCTTGTTGCAGGTGCGGTTTCAGATCTCCCACTAAGTCAAAACCGGGTTGATCATAGCGGAGCCAGTAAGAGCCCAAGGACTCCATAACTAAGACTAATACGTGGGGAGGATTCTTTTCGGCCCAGGGATTTTTAGCCGTTTTACTGGCGATCAAATCCAAAGGATCCGCAGGAACTTTGTCTTCGGGAATTTGATAGAGGTCAGCGAAGGCTTTCCGATAATTTTGATTATAACCGTAGTAGCGAAGGTTGCTGTCCCAATGAGACGTCTGTTGGGATTTCAATTCGATGGCACGAGCAAACGCGCGCACACCATTAAATGACAAATGATTAACAAAAATACTCGTCGAAATTCCTGTGTCCATTTCGCTCAGAGGAAATAGAGCCAGAGTTCCGCGAGCCCCAATGCCGTTTAGGACAAACAGCACCAGGAAGATGATCACAAAAACGGGGTAAGAGATCTTTTGAATTTTCAGTGGCAACCACTCGCGGCCTTGAGTGAAATTAAGTTTCAAACCCTTCCACAATAAGTAAGTGAACAGGATCAAACCCAAGAAGATCCAAATCATCGGATAGTTCTTCCAGATGGTTTTAATCAAGGCGGTGGTGTCGTCTTCAAAAAAGCCAAAGATCAAGACGTTGATACGATCTTGATAGAAGCTGTAATAGACAAAGTCCACGGCGCTGATAAAGAACACCACAAGCAGCA
Organism: Bdellovibrio sp.; assembly: GCA_017745015.1. Lineage (GTDB taxonomy): Bacteria > Bdellovibrionota > Bdellovibrionia > Bdellovibrionales > Bdellovibrionaceae > Bdellovibrio. The sequence continues at coordinate 965 of JAGIAF010000221.1, forward strand.
TCACTGTATAATAGGGGACTAAGAATTTTGCGAAGCGAATGAAGGCACGGTCCAGAATGTTCTGTGCGGGCTTCAGAAAAGTGATCAAGCTTAACAGCATCCAGATCAGGAATGGAATGGCGTTGATATAGAACAAAACCGTACTGTCAAAGCGGGCTCCTAAAACATAGGCATGCAAAACGTCGCGGAAAAGTTCTAAGTCTTTTGGGCTTCCATAGGTTCGCATGAACGCCAAACGCCAGAAAAAGCCGATAACAATGAAAACGACATTAATGATAAAGATGCGTTTGAAATAGAGCCAGGTTGCGGTAAGCCAGCGGGCGCGTGAGTTTTCCATGAGGGGAAGAACGTCTCACTTCCCTCGGGGTTAAGCAATTAAAAATCCGGGATGACCACTTTCCAATCATCGCCAGAATTTTTGTGGGATTTGCCGAGGGAAGAGGGGGCCACGGACTTAATTCTTTTCTCCGAATCCGCTGTAATGGTCACCTGACCGCCGTCGGCGCCGCGGGACTCTTCAAGATGTTTAAGCATCGTGGCATAGTCCTTTGCTCCGTGGGGGAGGGTGTAGGCTCCCGTGGCTTTGTCGGAGTCAAAAAAGACTTCCACATCGTCAGAGATGTCTCGCACCACGCGCACCTTGCCGGTGAAGCTCGAAGTTTTCTCGACAGCTTCTTCCTTTTCATAGAGCTGGGTATTGAGTTTTTTGGTTTGGGCTGGAGCTTGGGTCGCAAAACAGAAAGCCAGGCCGATAGCCACGATGAATCTCATAGAGCACCCCTTAGGATTAGTCTGCCCGAAGCTCATGTTGCTCTGCAATAGTGAGTTTATTAAAGATCTAGTTTTGAGACGTTTTTCCAATGCGAAGGGTTGCCACCCTCAGCAGCTCCTTGCAGCGAGGCCACAAATCTGCTGAAATAATTGAATTAGCGACCTCTGATATAAGGGCCTTCTTAGATGATCCATGTTCTGTTCGTCGATGATGAACCAGATTTGTTGAAACTGTTCCAAGCGCAACTCACCCAAGTGACTCGGGGGGAGCATGTCGTCGTCAATGCCGTAGATTCCGCTCAAAAATGCATCGACTATCTGGCTGACCAGGGTGTTGAAGAGATGGCTTTGGTCATTTCTGATATCAACATGCCCGAAATGGATGGCCTTGCTTTATTAAAAGTTGTTCAGAAAAGATTTCCCCAAGTAAAAGTGTACATCTGCTCTGGTCACGATACGCCCTTCCATCGCAAAAATTCCCGCGATCAGGGGGCGATGCGATTCTTTGCAAAACCACTGAACATTTCGGACCTCTACCGGGCGATGATTGAAGATTTTCCTCTCGATCTGCCTTCTGCTTAACTCCTCAAGGACAAACCTCTCGCCACAAAAAGACCTCCTCTGGCAATGCGCATCATCTATTTGAAAATCAAAGAAATCGGCGCAAGATGTGATGTCTGTAAAAAGTAAACAACCTTAATGAGGAGACAGAATGAATAAGTTAGTACTTGGAGGCCTTGTTGTTGCACTTGCTGCTACTACTGCCTGCACTAAAAAAGTGAAGTTGGATTCCGACATCAAAAAAGCGTCCTACGCTATCGGCCAACAAATCGGCGGTAACTTGAAACAACAAAACATCGATTTCGATGCTGACGCTTTGGCGCAAGCTTTGAAAGATGCATCTGCGGGCAAAAACGAAATGTCTAAAGAAGACATGCAAGCTGCAATGATGAAACTTCAAGAAATGGCGATGAAAAAGCAACAAGAAGCTGCTGATAACAACGCTAAAGTTGGTAAAGAGTTCTTGGAAAAAAATAAATCAGCTGCAGGCGTAAAAACAACTGCTTCTGGTCTTCAATACATCGTTGAAAAGGAAGGCACTGGCGCTTCTCCTAAAAAAGAAGACGTAGTAAAAGTACACTACAAAGGTACTTTGACGAACGGCGAGCAATTCGATTCTTCTTACGATCGTGGTCAACCAGCTGAATTCCCAGTTGGCGGCGTGATCCCAGGTTGGACAGAAGCTCTTCAATTGATGAAAGTTGGCGGCAAAGCTAAACTTTTCATCCCACCAGAACTTGCTTACGGCCCATCTGGTCGCCCAGGTATCCCGCCAAATTCAGTTTTGGTTTTCGAAGTTGAATTGATGGATATCGTTAAAGCCGACACTAAAAAGGCTAAAAAGTAATTCAGATGTTTGATCTGAATCTTGACCCTTATGTGCACTTCGACCGCCTGATGAAAGAGGCGGTCGCAAAGCAGGTCCCCGAGGCCAACGCAATGTCGTTGGCAACGGTGGATGAAAGGGGCATTCCCTCTGTAAGAATCGTCTATCTTAAAGAAGTGACTTCAGAGGGCTTTGTTTTTTTTGGCAACTATGACAGCCATAAAGGCAAAGACATCGAACAGAATCCCAATGTCTGTTTGAATTTTCACTGGCCAGTTCTTTGGCATCAAATTCGTATCACCGGCATGGCAGTTAAGTTGAATCCTGAAGAAAGCGACGCTTACTTCAAGACTCGCGCACGTCTAAGTCAAATCGGCGCTTGGGCTTCTAAGCAAAGCGAAGAGATTCCTAGTTATGATCACCTCGTTCGTCGAGTTGAAGAGTATGAAAAGCAATTTGATGGTCAAGAAGTTCCTCGGCCTGAAAATTGGGGTGGTTGGTTGGTCATTCCCACTGAAATTGAATTTTGGTTTGGATTGAATGGGCGTTTGCACCAGCGCTATATCTATCAAAAGACGGAAGACGGCTGGCGCACTTTACTTCGCGCTCCCTAAATTAAAAGTTTTAATCCAATCACTAATGCATGGATGAGTCGTTGCGATGGCGACGTTCTTCGCGTTCTTGCGCACGTCTTTGCGCTCGGGCCTGGCGTTCATCATCACGCATTTGACGGCGATGCTCTCGATCTGCGCGACGCATTTCTCTTTCACCACGACGTCTTTGGCGATTGTCTAAGAAGTCCATTAAGAAAGCAGCGACGGCATGTTCAAAATCGGGATGACCTTGTTCGGCTGCTTTCTGGCGCATCTTTGATTCTTCTTCCGCAGCTCGTTGGGCGCGAGAAACTTTCTTAGCTCCGGGCCATGCGCGCATAAAAACATATAAATAACCCACTAAGAAAGTGATGGCGATAATGGTTCCGGTCCATAAGGCCGAAGTGTGAGTGACGCTCCCCGTAGTGTCGTACTGACGGGTGGCTTCGATGATCGCCATAAAACAACCACCGGTGAAAAAGATAATCGAACACAATCCCAAAAGAATCAATGCGACAGGCTTGCGAAGCCTTAAAGAGAATTCATCAAAGATATCGGCTTTGATGGCCTTGAAGTCAAAAGCGTGAGCGATGGAACTGCCAGAGCCAAACAGAAACGAGAGCGCCGTGCTGAGAAATTTCATCATGAAGAACTCCTCTAAGGGTGTTAATTAGCTGGGGAGGTTTTTCTAAGTTTAAGAAAAACCTCCGCATTTTTTGTTTCTTTAGTGACGACGACGACGGGCGATGAGTCCCGCTACAAAACCAATAGCAGCGGCACCAAGAACAGTTCTGACGGGATTTGCTTTGACGTATTCAGTGGAATCGCTCAGCGCTTGACGGGCTCTTTCTTGAGCAACGTGATAGCGATCCTCTAAATCATGTCTTAAGTCTTCAAACCTTTGCTGAGCTTGAGACGAAGTTGATCGGGCAGCGCGACTTGCATCATTGACGAAATCCTTAGATGTTTCAGCCATAAACACCTCCTTTATTTCTTTAGCCCTTATTGTAGGACGAGTTTTGGGAGGTGCTAGTGAATGTTGCGATCCAGTGTCAGGGACCAGAAATTTTCCTTAGACTAAGGGAGACAAGAATTTCACTTCTGAGAGAATCTGTACTTAAAGCCGAAGTCTTCCGCTGTGCCCGCGAACAAAATCAGATCCACCCATTTCTTATTCGAGTAAACGCGGCGCTGACTCAAGCCTTCTTTGCGAAGACCTAAATTCTTAGCCACTTTGATGGACGCTTTATTAGCTGGAGAAACTCCCGCTTCCACGCGATGAAGTTTCAAATCTTTGAAAGCGATTTTCAAAGCGGCTTCGCAAGCTTCTGTTGCATAGCCATTATTCCAATAGATATTGAAAACGCGATAACCCAAATAAGCATTTTGAAAAATGCCGCGGGAAATATCCATCAAGTTCACTTCACCTACCAGCATGCCATCATCTTTGCGGAAAATGCCGAAGTGATAGTAAGAGTCTTTAGCGCGAAGTTGATTTTGTGTTTTAAGAAGATCTTTGAATTTCTTCAAAGTCAGTTCGGAATCCACCCAACTGGTTTCATCCCATTCGTTTTGCGGTGGCAAAAGATTGGAGTAAGCTTGCGCCCAATTTTCGTAGTCATGAAGTTCTAACGGACGAATGAGAAGGCGCGCGGTTTTCTTAAAGAGCGGTAGCTGTATGGATTTCATCTCGTACGAGTCTAAGTGGAACCCGCTCTAATGTGCAATAATAATAGGTCAGGTTGTGGGGGCTGCGAATATGGGCTTTGTGAGAGAGATGGCCTCGCAAACGCAATTCAATTTCTACTTCTTGGCCCCGAGAAATGGTGATCAAACGGGGAGTTTGGTGTTCAGATTTTTTGCCGTTGATCCAAATATCAGCGCCTTCTTGCTCTGATACAACCATGC
>JAGIAF010000222.1 GCA_017745015.1 Bdellovibrio sp.
GAGACCGCAGACATCTTCCCCGCGGCAACTTCTTTATAGAAGCTGTCTGTCAGAGGCACGGCCTGTCCCGTCAACTGAGAATAACAACGACTGTAAATAGCTTTTTCAGAAATCCCGAATGCAGGACTTCCCAGGGCTAATAGCCCTAGCATCAGAACGGTTCCCCTCATGTTTCCCCCTCACTAAAGTATATCGGAGACATGGGTACAGCTCTAGAGACTTTTGAGATTCAGAGGTACAAATTCTGCGAAAATGCCCAAGAAGCATTCGACGAGAATACAGCAGATCTCAATGTGAGACAGTATTCCTTGGGATCACAGTATTTATGCGAACAATTTTATGTATTGATCCTTGTTTCTCTCGCCCTGCTTTACTTTTTCTGGCTGTCTGTATTTAGTATTCACATACGGGAGAATATTATGAAGTCTCTGTCCATCTTGGATTTAAAACCTACGCAAATTGCAATTGGCATGCTTGAAGTTGAATACAAAGTGAAAGAATTAAAGAGAATGACCAAGAGCAAGCTGCGAACGGAGATAACTAAGAACCCTGTGGAAGTGGTGCGTGCACCCAATGGAGATTACTATCTTGTGGATGGACATCATCGCACCTTAGCGTGCTGGCTTATTGGCATCAGAAAGCTTCCCGTAAAAGTCTCTCATCAGTTTCCTCGCAAAATGTCCTTTAAAAGCTTTTGGAAGAAAATGAAAAACGACGACTGGGCCTATCCCTACGATGCCACAGGAGCAGGACCGCAAGATCCGTTATATCTCCCACCCGATATCCGAGCGATCGGTCACGACCCTTATCGATCTCTTTCTTGGTTATTACGAGAGAACGGTGGCTATGAAGACACCGAAAAAACATTCTTAGAATTTCGCTGGGCGGATTTCCTCCGCGAGCATAAAGTCTTGGATAACGACTATGACGTCGATTATAAGAAAGGCCTTAAAAAGGCTCTTAAACTTTGTCATAAAAAAAGTGCAGAAAAGCTACCCGGCTACAACGGGAAGAAGCACTGAGATCGGATCTTCTTTCATAGTTGGCTGATGAGGAACTGCCCGAATATCATTAAACAACACACCCACTGAGATATGATACGATGGCGTTAAAGCCGTGGCTTTATGCCACCAACCAGCTGGGATATATAGCCAATCACCCGCTTTCAACGTACATTGAAACTCATGGATAAAACGTTCCTCACACCAAAGATCCTGTTGAGTTTTTCCCTGGATCTCTGGCCAAGAGGAGTTTCGGCGAATGGTAAACTCTTTCACTCCCACACTTTGTATAATAAACACTTCTTCGTAATCGAAGTGCCATCCAAAGCCTTCATGAGCTGCAGGCGTTGCATATAATTGAACATCAATCGGACGATCAAAACTGTCGCTAAACTCCCCCGCAATTTCGGCAAAGTTCGTATGAGCCTTCTCAGCTTTTCGAATCACCAGGGAATAGCCTTGAATTTGCTCCTCGCAAAATTGCTTCACCGAAACAGTTCCTCGCTGAATGTCCGCGTGCAAATGACCTTTCCGTGCAAGCCAACAGTTATCGTAGTTATTATCCAGAATCTCGCAGGCAACCTGCCAACTGAACTTACCCCTGAGCATAGCTGCGGAGCCTTGCCCCGAGCAGGGCTTCTTAAAGAGATAATCAGCAGTAAAAGTATTCACCGTCATAGGACTGATGATTTGATCAAAGAGATTCATAGGCTCATGACGATAGCTTCTCTACTTTTTCTTACCAGTTAAAAGAAAGAAAACAAATCCCACCAAGTCTGATTGATGGGATTGATTGTGAACGACACTTAATGTGTTCGAGTATCTTCATCGCCAAGATTGTCTTCGTGGGGCGTTTCTTCTCCCCCTTTTTCCAGAAGTTTTGTCTTTAATGCCAGAAACGTAACCCCAATATTTCTTCTGTCTTTAACTTCAGAATGTTTCTTAAAATCAGGAAGAAGCTCGTCCTCCTCTTCCTGGATATGATGCTCAACAAGCTCCGCTAAAACTTTCACGCGGGCTCCCCAAAGGTCAGGGTCGTCCGTGCGCATGATTTCCTCAACCAACTGATCGGCCAGGGCGTGCTCCACATCGCCCTCAAAGCCTTCCTCACGCAGGTCCTCATCGTTTTTCATATAAATGTAGAGACTTTGCTCCTCAGGCTTTGCATGACAGATGAGCAGTGGTGCAAATTCCGCAAAGGCATTCGCTCTTTCATCCAGACTTCTGTCAGAATCCTTCATAACTTTGATAAGCTCTTTAAGCGGCTTATGATCTTCAAGAATCATCTCGACAATGTCATCATGCTTATTAAGAGCTTCTTGAGCTCGTTGAAAGATGGACTTCGAACCCTGTTCGGAAGTGTGATGAGTCTTCATTATCAACTCCTTTTCAAGTTTCTACCACGAGGATGCCATATTGAGCTCGAAGGCAAAGGCTGGTTTTTCTATTTCTGCAAACTTGCATGAATCAATGGAGTTCCCTCGACTTCCTTTGCGATTTCTTCACTCGCATTTAGAATTCTTCGCACTAGAATAACGGACTACTTACACCCCAACGGAGGAATCAGATGAAGGCCCTGTTAACATTTTCTTTAATATTTTTAGTCGGCCTCTCGGCTTTGGCTATCAACGATGAAGAAATCACCGAAGTCATGAAGACAGCGAACAACGCAGAGATCGATGCAGCCAAGGTCGCCAAAAAGAATGCCTCAGATGGCCAAGTGAAAGCATTCGCAGAGATGATGGTGACGGATCATGAAGAAAATCTTAAGGACGTAAACAACCTTTCAAAAGTCGAAAAAATAAAAATGAAATCCAGCGATGACAGTAAATCACTTAAAAAAGATGCGACAGACAAATTAAGTGACGTTAAAAAGAAAAAAGGCCACGAATTTGACAAAGCTTATATGCAGATGCAGGTCGATATGCACAAACAATTGCTCGACGATCTAGACAACAAATTAATTCCACAAGCTCAAAACAAAAATCTCAAAGTCTATCTTCAATCAACTCGCGAATCCGTTCAAAAACATCATGCCAAGGCGGAACAAGTTCTGTCTCAATTAAAGTAAAGCTTTATGAGAAGAACGCCACAAGAGCAACACCGCGAAACTCTTAGCGAAGAGATTTCGCACATTGAAAATGAAACCCGGATGGCTTTGCCAGGTATCCAGGCACTATTCGGATTTCAACTTGTGGCGGTCTTTAACGATCGCTTTGCGACTGCGCTCACGTACAACCTTCAGTTGTTGCATTGGGGAGCTATTAGCTGCAGCGCTTTGGCTACTATTTTCATGGTAGCACCGGCGGCTTACCACCGTATGGCAGAGCCTCATATTTTATCCAAAAGGTTCACTCACTTAAGCAACCGATGGATTATCTTCGCGCTGATTCCAATGATTCTTGGCTGTGTTATCGATTTCTTTCTGATCGGGACCATCATAACGAAGGACTTGTACATGGCTGGAGCCATTAGTGCAGCCCTTTTACTAATCTTTATTACGGTCTGGTTTGTTTGTCCTCTCTACTATCGGAAGAAAGGGCCAGGGTAACCGACCCCTTTCTTGATTTCAGTGATTTTTAATAACTACTTTAAGGCATTCACTCTTTTTAGCACGATAAGTCTTAGCGGCATTTAACTGGTTGATTCACTCTCTCGACCTTATCGTGAAGGTCCTTTCTTTCCAGAAGGGGGCTACCGAAAACATGGTTCCTCACACCCCTTCGGTAGCCCTTATAAAACAATCCAACCCGCGCTAAGGAAAGCGTGGCTCAATACAGGAGGTAATTATGACTAACAGAAACACTTCACGCAGTAACCGTGGTGGCGAACGTGACTGGGGCAACGACTATCAATCACAAGGTCGTAACATGCAAAGAGGCTCTCAAAGTCGCGGCTCTCGCGATGACTACAGAGAAAACGATTACTCTGGCAGCGGAAGATACGGCTCTTCAGAAAGAGGTTATGGTTCCGGCGGAAATTACGGTTCAGAACGTGGATATGGATCAGAAAGAAATTACTCTACTCAAGGAAGCGGTTACGGTTCTTATCAAGACCGCGATTTCCAAGGGGCTAACTATCAACAAAATCGCGGCGACTACGGACGCTATCAAGGCGCATCTCGCTATGATGAGAGCTACGATCAAGACATGCGTGGCGGCGGTAGCGGTCGTGGTTATGAACGCAACTCATCATCTCGTGGCAATGAAGGTCGCGATTGGTATCAAGATGAAGATATGTCCATGGATGAAGACATGAATCAAGACTATCGCATGTCTGGCAGAGGCTCTGATGAGGACTACGATACGGACGAAGACTACGGCCGTAGCTCTCGCAGTAATAGCAATCGTAACACTGGACGTTCCGGCAATATGAATCGCGGTTCACGTCAACAATATCGCTAATAAAAGAAAGGTCTACGCAAATTTGTTGCGTAGACCTTGTTTAACACTCCTTTTCTTCGTTGCAATACAGTTCAGGCCTTTTGCAGGAAGCTTTGCGAGTTCATTTGTATCTAGGTGAAGTATTCTGCAGGCACAAAAGGAGGCAGTTATGGACAACAAAAAAAATCAAAACCAAAATGACACGAAAACGGGATCACAAGGCACAAGACGCCAAGGATCTGAAACTCCAAGTAGAGACTCAAGTGGTCGCTTCGAAAAAGAATCTGGTTCTAGCAGCACAAGTCGCAGCGGCTCCTCAACTAGTAAAGAACAAAAATAGTTCTTTATAGAAAAAACGGGTGCCTGCCCCACTCGTTTTTTCTTTTCTGTATTCAATATTCAAATAACAAGGGGAATATAAATGGCTAAAAAAGGTTCCAGCACTAGTACGACAAAAAAAATACGCTATGCGGTAGTGGGGTTGGGAAATATCGCCCAGGTTGCCGTACTACCGGCATTCAAAAATGCGCAGAGCAATTCTGAACTCGTCGCATTGGTTTCCGGTGACGATCAGAAACTAGAAGCCTTAGGAAAAAAATATAAAATTGAACATCTCTTCAATTACCGGGACTACGAGAAATGCCTCCAAAGCGGATTGATCGATGCCGTCTATATTTGCACACCGAATGTTCATCACCGCGCTTTCGCTGAAGAAGCGGCAGCTCATGGCATTCACGTGCTGACCGAAAAACCCATGGCCATCACAGTTCCTGACTGCATTCATATGCTTGAGGCCGCAGAAGATAATGACATCAAGCTGATGGTCGCTTACCGCCTCCATTTTGATCCAGCAAATTTAGCGGCCATCGAAATTGCTCGCAGTGGCAAACTTGGTGACATTCGCATTTTTAATTCAACTTTTACTTTTCAGATCACGGACCCTAACAATATCCGTTTGAAATATGACATGGGAGGCGGCCCTCTTTTTGATATTGGTATTTACTGTATCAATGCCGCTCGTTACATCTTTCAAGATGAACCCGTGGAAGTTATGGCAATGGCCTTAAGCAACCCCAAAGATGAGCGCTTCACTGAAGTCGAGGAAATGGTTTCCGTCACCTTGCGTTTCCGCGGTGCCCGCATTGCTAACTTCGTCATAAGTTATGGTGCTGATTCCAGCGCTTCGTACTGTGTTATTGGCACTAAAGGTTGCGTAGACTTAGAG
>JAGIAF010000223.1 GCA_017745015.1 Bdellovibrio sp.
CCCAGCTTGTGCATCAGCGTGGCGTAGTCTTCAACGGTCAGCATAGTTTTGGGTTTTTCGTAAGTGTGACCACCCAAAGCTTCTTTCCAAGTGTCTTCGTGGCTCATCGCTGAGGAGAGAACGTGGGTCGCATAATCATGATTCATCGGCATTTGCACCGCCACTTGTCCGCCAGGAATTAAGGAGCGGTAAAGGCGTGCAAACAAATCGCGATGCCCTGGACTCCACTGAAGAGCAGCGTTGGAGATGATCAGGCTATAACCTTCGGGCTTTTCCCAAATATCGATATCACCTTGGATGAATTTCAACGTGTCAGTGGCAAAGCTGCGTGATTTTTCGAGCATAGCTTCTGATGAATCCATGCCCAGGGTCGACTTCGGATGAAAGCGATCATGCATCAAGCGCGTCAGCTCACCGGTGCCGCAGCCCAGATCGATGGCCGTTTCAAATTTTTCGGGTTTTATATACTCAAGCAGATCCAAGAAAGGTTGAGATCGCTCGCTTTTAAACTTCTCGTATTGGGCGGGGTTCCATGAGTCGCTCATGGAGTAAGAATAGCACTCTAAAGGCGCTTAGTCTTCAAATTGCGCAAGTTTTGCTTTCAGGTCGCCTAACAGTTTTTTGACTTCCCGCAGCTGTTCCTGCTCGGGGGAGACCTTGTTAGCCATAGTCTCAGTAAGGACATCCCATGTGTTCAGAGCTTGTTTTAACTCAGAATTCAAATTGCCAAAGAGGGATTTGCGTCCCGGTTCTTTGGGAGCAGAAAACGCGTCAAGCGTTGCTGGCTCGGATTTTACAGTGGTGTCGTCACTCATGTTGCTCAAATTCTATGCTAAAAAATCAGTTTTTATCGGACGCGCATCATGCACGAAGGGCGATAGTCTCATCATTGGAACTCCATTTGACAAGTAAATTCAGCCTGCTAAATTGCTTCTTTTACTATAAGTCCGCCGAAGTTTTCACGAAGGCGGAAGGAGAGCGACATCATGTCTCAAGAGATTATCTACACAATGAAGGGTGTAAGTAAAGTATATCCTCCAAATCGTTACGTTTTGAAGGACATTTATCTTTCTTACTTCTACGGAGCAAAAATCGGCGTTCTTGGTTTGAACGGATCTGGTAAATCTACTTTGCTCAGAATCATGGCTGGAGTGGATAAGGACTTCATTGGCGAAGCGTTCCCTTCAAAAACAATGAAGGTTGGTTACTTCGAGCAAGAACCGCAATTGGACAACAACCTCACTGTGAAAGAAAACATCTTCGCAGGAATGGGTGAGTTGCCAAAAGTTATGGCAGAGTACAATGCCATCAATGACAAATTCGCTGATCCGGATTTGGATCCAGACGAGATGAACAAACTCATCGAAAAACAAGGTGCTCTTCAAGAGAAATTGGATGCTTTGGGTGCCTGGGATGTCGATCAAAAAATCGAAATCGTGATGGACGCTCTTCGCTGTCCAGATGGCGATATGGCTGTCACAAACCTTTCTGGTGGTGAAAAACGCCGTGTGGCTTTGGCACGTTTGATCATGTCTGAGCCAGATATCTTGTTGCTCGACGAGCCGACGAATCACTTGGATGCGGAGTCAGTCGCATGGCTAGAGCAATATCTATCTAAGTTTCCAGGAACTGTTATCGCTGTTACCCATGATCGTTACTTCTTGGATAACGTAGCTGGTTGGATCTTGGAGCTTGATCGTGGTGAAGGTATCCCTTGGAAAGGGAACTATACATCTTGGTTGGAGCAAAAAGATAAACGTACGGCGGCTGAGCAAAAAGACCAAGCTCGTAAGGCGAAAACTTTGGAGCGTGAGTTGGATTGGATTCGCCAGGGCGCGAAAGCTCGTCAAGCGAAGTCTAAAGCTCGTATCTCTAACTACGAAAACCTATTGAAAGAAGCGTCTCCAGAGAAAATCCAAGAGATGTCTATCTATATCCCACCGGGACCTCGCTTGGGTGATATCGTTGTGGAAGCACACGGCATCACGAAAGCTTACGACCATAAAGCTCTTTTGGATGACGTGAGTTTCACGATTCCCAAAGGTGCTATCGTGGGTGTTATCGGACCGAACGGTGTGGGTAAATCGACATTGTTCCGTATGATTACGGGTAAAGAGACTGCGGATAAAGGGACTTTCAAAGTCGGTGAGACGGTGAAAATTGCCTACGTAGATCAAACACGCGAGACCTTGGATCCTAATAAATCTATCTACGAAGAGCTTTCCGGCGGCGCAGATGTGATTCAGTTGGGTACTCGCGAGATCAATGCTCGTCAGTACGTTTCTTGGTTCAACTTCTCTGGCTCTGACCAACAAAAGAAAGTCGGTCAGTTGTCGGGTGGTGAAAGAAACCGTGTGAACATGGCGAAAATCTTGAAGCAAGGTGCGAACTTGTTGCTTCTGGATGAGCCGACGAATGACTTGGATGTAAACACAATGCGTGCCCTTGAGGAGGCGTTGCTAGAGTTCGGTGGATCTGCTGTGGTGATCTCGCATGATCGTTGGTTCTTGGATCGCGTCTGCACTCATATCATGGCGTTTGAAGGCGAATCTAAAATCGAATTCTTCCCAGGAAACTTCTCTGAGTATGAAGAAGACCGCAAAAAACGCCTTGGCGAAAACGCAGGTCCGAAACGTATTCGCTTTAAAATGGTTTAAGGCGGCAGTAGCCGCTGAGAGCTGGCTGAACCAGCTACTGCGCAAGCGGGAGACGGAGAGTAATCTTCGTCCCTCGCGGATGCTCTCGGGTAGGCTCTTCCCGAGAGAAGATATCAATGCTTCCACCCATCATCTGCAGGTACTCTTTCACAAGCGGCATTCCATAGCCCGTACCTTGTTCTCCCTGAGTTCCCATGCGAGTCGTTTTGGAATTCAAACTAAAAATATTAGCTAAGATGTCTTCAGGGATGCCGATTCCATAGTCTTGAATCTCAATGGTCACGGTTTGTTCCACGGCATAGGCGCGAATATCAATGCGTTCTCCCGGATTCGAGAACTTCACAGCGTTATTCACGAGGTTCAAGATCACCACGTTGCCCAAGATCGTTTTCTCGGCGTTCACCAGCATTTTATCTCGGGAAATATCTAAAGACAGTTTGATGCCCTTTTGGGTCGCAATGCTTTCAGAGCTCTCGTAAACCTCATGCAGAACCATTGCTAAAGAGATCGGCTTCAACGGGAAGGTGGCTTTGCCGTCTTTGACTGACTTCAAATGGCGCACTTGGGTCAGTAGGTTGCTGATGTCCTCGACGGCGCGTTCGATTTTCTCCAAGTCCTGGGTGCCTGCGCTGTTGTCTTCTTTTACGCGAATCAATTGATAAGTCATCGAAGACAGAGTGTTGGCGATGTCGTGCAGAAGCACTCTTAGTAGGTTTTCAATGTCCAGGTTCTTCTCGTGGAGGCTCTTTGCATAACGCTCTTCGCCGCGAATATAGAGGTGAGTGGTGATGGACGTGAAGATCAAGAAGGTCATCACATTGAACATCTTCTCGTAACTATAGTTACCATAGGCCGCAATAACGTTGGGACCCAGGGAGTGGAGCTTTAGATACCACAGCACCGCCATTGTGGTGAAGACCGTGAAATAACCCATGAAGGCGCCGGGAACACCTAATAGGATCGCAGAGCCAATGGGGGCAGCCGCCAACCAAAAGATGCCGGGAGCATCCACGCCACCCGCCGCATAAATCAAACACAGCATGGTTGTGACCAGGGTTGCAAAGGTCAAGACAGCGGCCCAAAAGTAGCTTTTAAATTTTATAAGAGCCAGAGGTGGGAGGACGACAAGCAGGACCCAGGCGGTAATAAGGACGGCATTAAAATCAGAGACGCCGTACTCAAAGTTGAACTTGCAGAGGTAGATTGCCGACATAACATTGCCAATGAAGTAGACAATCTTCAAATAAGTCAGACGCTTTTGCTGTGCTTCTACGGATGATCTTAAATGTTCTAGCATGTTGTAGTAGTTCTGCCTTTGTTTAGCTCTTCGGAGTATTTAGCTCTAGCAGGAGGGGTGGAGCAAAATTTAATGAAGTTTAGTCGCAGAATAGTTTCAAAATGATGCGTTTACGTTGGGAATACTTCCTTAAGTACCGCGAAGTGCGCACGCAACTCCATGAAATGTTGGGTATGGCCCCCTTGATCGGGGTGCAAGATTAAAGCGGCTTGACGGAAAGCCGTTTTCAATTCGCTCTCAGTGAAGCCCTCTGAAAGGCCATGAATATAGGACTTCAAGAATTCAAAAGACTGCTTCTGAACGGGAGTGAGAGCGTGGGGTTTACGTTGAGGACGAACTTGTGATCTTGGGTATTGTCCACGGGGATTTTGAAATTCCACTCTGCCAATCTGCCCCATAAGGTAAGCAAGGTTCGAGGGATCTGAGTCCATGACAGACGAGTAATTTCCTTGCTGTTGAGGGGTTTCACCCATCTTTTCGCGCAGAATTTGTTTGAAGCTCGTCTGAAAACTCATGCTTTCTATTCGGAAAATGGCGATTTTAGAGGAGTCTAGATGGTGTTTTTAGAGGGGAAATGGACCAAAATCCGCCTTTTTCCCTCGGGGAAACTGCCGTTTCCGAGGGGAAAATCCCCCTTTTCCGCTGGGGCAGCGAAAAAAAATTGATTGAGCCTGCATTTTTTTTTGGACAAACACCTAGACTTAGATACACACTAAGTCCATTCGAGAGAAACAAGACAATAATCCTAACGGAGGAATTCAAAATGGCAAAAGCCGCTAAAAAAGCTACTACTAAGAAAGCTGCTCCTAAAAAAGCTGCTCCTAAAAAAGCCGCTGCAAAAAAAGCAGCTCCAAAAGCAAAAGCTGCTCCTAAAAAAGCTGCCGCTAAAAAAGCCGCTCCTAAAGCTAAATCTGCTCGCAAACCAAATGCAGCATTCATGAAAGCTTTGACTCCATCTGCAGCTTTGGCAGCAGTTGTTGGCGCTTCTCCACTTCCACGCACTGAAGTTGTTAAAAAACTTTGGGCTTACATCAAGAAGAACAATCTTCAAGATTCTAAAAACCGTCGTAACATCAACGCTGATGCAAAACTTAAAGAAGTTTTCGGTGGCAAAACGACTGTTTCTATGTTCGACATGACTAAACTTGTGTCTAAACACCTTAAGTAGTCTCTGACTAACTAAGATGGAAAAAGCCTGGGGTGACCCAGGCTTTTTTTTTGCCTTCGAGTCGGGTGGTTGAAAAGACCCCATCTGACTGCGTTGGAGCGGGCCGTCCTCGCTCCGACGTACATTGAGTACGCCTGCGCTGCGGGCGGCCCACTCCGCCTTGCATCTGGGGCCTTTTGAACCACCCTTCATTTTGGGTATTGCGGTTTTTGGCTGGGCCTTTGGCCGCCGCTGGGCGGTGTCGCTTCGCTTACCTTGGATGTTAGGGATACTTGTTTCCTAGTCGTAACCTTGGCTTGGAAGCTTGCTGTGCTTGTGATATACATTCTCCCTATGGGAATTAAGCCTTTATCTCTTGAAGAGATCAAAAAAATGACGGTGGCCTGCCGTATCGCGGCCGACACGCTTACTTATCTTGATAAATACGTCAAAATCGGAATTTCTACTCAAGAGATTGATG
>JAGIAF010000224.1 GCA_017745015.1 Bdellovibrio sp.
GTCTTACACCCTGCCGGGATTAAATGAAGGCACTTACTATTGGCGCATGACTTCTTACTTCACTGACTCCGACAAACCGATCTTAGGTAAGTTGCAAAAGTTCACTGTGAAGTCTGCGGATAAGGTTGCTGTAGAGCCGGTGAAAAAACCAGAATTGATTCCCGTCAACGTGGCCTTCACTATGCCGGAAAATCAAATGACTCAATACTATGTAAAGAGTCCCCAAGTGGGACTTACTTGGAGTGCCGATAAAACGGACAACATCACGAAATACCGTGTGCGTGTTCATTCTGAAGAAGAAGATCCTTCCTTAGTTCCAATTGTTGATGTTCAAGAAACTAAATTTACAACCAACGTCACTAAACCAGGCCGTTATATTGCCTCGATTGAAGCAATTGATAAAGATGGTCAGGTTGTGGGGTCCACAACCTCACAACCTGTGACGGTGGCGCCACTTCCCACTTTGAAAGCTCCGAACTTCATTCCAGCGGATGGTTCTCTGCAGGCTTCAATGGATGGCAAGTCGCAATTGGAATGGAACCAAGTTGAAGGCGCCACAGACTACTGGCTCGTGATTAAAAAAGACGGCAAAGAGTTGAAGCGCACTAAATACAACGGCACTTCAACGGCCCTGCGCAATCTTTTGCCGGGTGAATACGAAGTGGGGATTTCTGCGCAAGACTCTTACGGTCGCATTGGTGAGTCCTCCCCGATCAGAAAGCTTCTTGTGCCAGATAAATCTGGCGTGAAAGCTCCAACGCTAAAGAAGATCAAGGTGAACTGATGATGATAAAGTCCTTGGTTCTTCTTACATTCTTGGCAATTTACTTCGGAACGAGTGTGGCATGGTCTGCACCGTACCGTCGTCTTGTCAATTTTGAGTGGGAAGAAATCGAAGGAGCTAAATCTTACGAGATCGAACTGAAGCAGGTAAAAGACGCCAAAGAGGGTGAGCCGAAAGTTTACAACTTTAAAGCTACTTCAGCCGTTTGGAATGGTCACTTGTCTCCAGGTAAATACATGATGCGCCTTCGTTCGCGCGACTATCGTAACGTTCCCGGGGACTGGAGCACACCAAGTGAGTTCAACGTTGGCCTCGATACGCCGGTATTGAAATATCCCGGTGCGAAAGTCAAACTTGCCTCTCAAGAGCAAAAAGAAATGGAACTCGATTTCCAATGGGACAAAGTGGGCGGCGCAGATACGTATCACTTCGAATTGCTCTCAGAAGATGGCAAAACCAAACTTTCTGAAGATATCAAAGACAATCACTTCAAAGTGAAAGTTCCTGTGGCATCTCACTATACCTGGAAAGTCAGCGCGGCCACCAATGAAGGTCTCAATTCTGACGCTGTTTCTGTGGGACAGTTCTCTGTGATGGGAAAACCACTTGAAGCGCCGAAAATCAACAGACCCGAGACTGAGTTTGTCCGGGAACTGAAATGGACTCGTCCTGACTATGTTAATAGCTATGATATTTACGTCTTGCGCTTCAATCCTGAAACCAAAAAATGGGATAAGATTCAAGCGTTCGAAGATTATAAGGAAGACTCTTTGCCATTTGATGCGGCTTGGGACGGCGGACGTTATCAACTTATGATCCGTGGTAAATCAGATCTTCGTCCCCACTCTCCGACAGTTAAAGAAACGTTTGCGGTCCGCAGCGGAGATCGTTCACCTTCGGCGGAATACACGGCTTTGGTAAGAACATCCATCGAGCGCACGACGGGCTGGTATGGAATGGCAAGTTATCTGATCACAGATATGAAATATGCTGGCGCGAATCCAGAGAAAAACTCTGCGGTGGCCTATGACGCCATGGGTGGTACCGGTCGCTTGGGTCTTGGTTGGAGCAGTCCGAAAACTCCATGGGGCTTCTTAAGCATCGTGGATTTGAGTGGCTTTACTTTCAAAGGAACAACTCGTACTTTCGCTGCCGCTGAACTCAATGCCGTCTATCGCCAACGCGCGGGAGATCGCGGTGAACTTCGTTATCAAGCAGGTGCCTTCTATAAAGAACTTCCTGAGACCATTGGTGACCCCTTCACTGGCGCTTCTGAAGATCAAATGATCAGTTCTGTGGGGCCTCATGTAGGCGCGGAGTATTGGTACTCCATCACTCCAAAATTTGGTCTTCAGTTGAATGCACACTTGTATATGTCAGTGATGAAAATCTCGACTCCGAATGGTGAACCCATTTCTCCAAGCCTGTCGACACAGTTTGGTTTTATGGGCAGCTATCGTTTCACACGCAAATTTACGGGTCTTGTTGGCTACACACGTCGTGAGGATAAAATGTCTTACAAAGCAGTACCGAGTTCTTCGAATTTTGCCTCTGACGGCGACGTTAATGAATCGACAATTGTTGGTAACTATCTCAACTTCCTTGCGGAATGGAGTTTCTGATGAGAATTCCTATCTCTACCAAACTCATCACGGTAACGATCTTAATCCTTGTGGCTGCCACAGGTACTATCACTTGGATTTCTTCTAATTACTTTGAGAAGAAAGCGGCCGAACAAGTCGATATCGCCAATCTTGAATCCGCGGCGGCCAAAGCCAAAGAAGTCGACAATATCATCGCCTCCTTGGTGGATAAAACTCGCACCTCAGGTTCGATGTTAATAAAAGGAGCTAATGCCGCTCCCGGCACTGTTAACGAAGATTTCGACTTTAGCTTTGCACACGATAAAAACTTCGTGGCCTTAGAGATTTTGAAATTAGATGGTTCAGCTGTTGAAACCGTGGCTCGCAAAGTTAAAGAGGACGTGTTAAAGCCTTTCAACTTGAATGGCACTTACTTCATCAACTTGCGCGCTTGGCAAAAATTTCCATTGCGCTCGGTGGCTGAAGGTAGCATTGAAATTAAAAATGCCTCTTATCCTAAAGCGCCCGCGATGATCACCATCGGTATTCCCTTGGTGAAAGATGCTACGGGTAAAATCACTCATATCGCTTTGGCGGATGTAGTGCTCTCGCCGATTCAAAAGCCATTCACAGATCCTTCTGAGCGCACTCAGTATTTGATCGATCGCAATGGGGAATTGCTTGCTCATAAAGATGAGCAAAAAGCCATGGCCCGCTTTAATATGAGTCAGTACCCTTTCGTTGAAAAAGCGATGGAAACCAAATCACCTCAGTATCAAACGAAATTCGTTGATCCTGATAGCGGTGAAAATTATTTCGGCGCTTCAGTGAAAACCTCCTACGGTGTCGCGGTGATCTCACAAACGTCTGAAGCAACAATCTTAGAAGTATCGAATGAGGTGAAACGCCGTTCGGTCTTCGTGGCTGGTTCTGCGATCTCTTTGGCGATCTTCTTTATCTTCTTGTTCTCTATGACCTTAACTTCTCCAATTGAAAAATTGGCGGAGATGATCAACTTGGTTTCTAAGGGTAACTTCGAAGTGAAAGCCCGTGCGCAAGTGCGTTCTCACGATGAAGTCGGTGACTTGGCTGAAGCCTTCGACCACATGACTGAAGGTTTGAAAGAGCGCGATAAAGTAAAAAGCCTTTTCTCGAAATTCCACGGTTCTTCCGTTGCGGAAGACTTGATCAGCAAAGATATCGGTGTCGGTGGTCAAAGCAAAGACGTGGTGGTCTTCTTCTCGGATATCCGCGGTTTCACGGCGTTCTCTGAAAAACGTTCTCCCGAGGAAGTTGTTGAAATGCTAAATGAATATTTTGGTGTGATGGTTAAAATCATCAACAGTCATGGCGGCGTCGTGGATAAATTTATCGGTGACGCGATCATGGCGGTTTGGGGGGCGCCACGCAGCTCGAACCAAGACGCTCAAAAAGCTCTGCGCGCCTGCTTGGAAATGCGCAAAGCTCTTGAAAGCTTGAACGAAAAACGCATCGCTCGTGGTCAGCCCGCTATCAATATCGGTATGGGCTTACACGCTGGAACAGCGATCTCTGGTACCATCGGTTCAGATGAACGCATGGAGTACACAGTTATCGGTAACACGGTAAATACCGCCTCGCGTATCGAAGCCTCCACAAAAGCCTTCGGCGCCGATTTGCTAGTAACCGACACAGTTATCGAAAAAGTAGGCGAAGATTTCAAAGTAGAGCTAGCCGGTGCCGCCGAAGTCAAAGGCCGCTCCGAAGCCATCAAAATGTACAAAGTCCGTGCCTACCGCGAAAACGGCCAATACATCGAAGTCCGCACCCCGTACTCCGACTACGAAGCCGAATCCGCCGACAAAGTAAAAGTCAAAGCCGCCTAAAGGGTGCCAGGCACTTTTTTGGTACTCACCGCATAAATAAAAAAAGAAGCAGGCACCTTTTCCGAAAAGGTGCCTGCTTCTTTTTTTGCGACTCACTTAGTTAAACTTAGAACTGGTGAAGCTTGTTTTTTTCTTTCATCGCTTCTTCTACCCAGAATTGGACTCCGTGATGGGCTTGGATGTTCTTCATGTATTGTTTGATCATTTTGTCTTTGATTTTAACTTTGTAGCTTACGAAGCGGAAGACTACGGGTGCAAAGAACGCGTCCGCGATACAGAACTCTCCGAAGAGGAAAGGCCCTTCACTCACCTGCAAAGCGGCCTTCCACATTTTCAAGACGCGCTCGATGTCGGAGATCACTCCAGAACTCAAGTGACGAGCGGTTGCATCGTGTTTAAGATCCATGCTCATTGCGGCACGTAAGTGTGTAAAGCCGGAGTGCATTTCTGCTGCATAACTGCGAGCCAAAGCGCGAGTTCCTGCGTCCTCTGGCCATAGTTGTGCTTCGGGCGAAAGTTCGTTCAGGTATTCCGCAATGGCCAAAGAATCCCAGATCACACGCTTCCCCTGCTTCAATACTGGGACTTTTCCAGAATCCGTGTGCTTCGCAATTTGAGCTGCAGTGTTTTTCTCGTCAAGCTTGATCATGATTTCACGGAATGGAAGACCGGATTGCACCGCTACCAACCATGCACGCATTGACCATGAAGAAAAAGTTTTATCGCCGATAACTAGATCGAAAACCGGTTTATCTGAATGAACATGATATGCCATGTAACCCTCCGGCGCCTGGCACTTTTTGGGCACCCGCCGCATCAAAATTAAAAAAGGCGCCCTGTTTCCAGAGCGCCTTTAGATTGTCTTTATTTATCAGAAAAAGAAACTATTAGAACGTCGCTTCTTTTTTCATAATTTGATCGATCGTCAAACCCACTTGTGGCTCGCCACCGAATACAGTACCGATTTTCTTCTTGTTAAGGTGTTCTTTAGCTGTTTTGTAAGCCGTTGCTGGAAGTGGGATGTATTGAACTTGTTTCGCCATTTCTGCAGCTTTGTCCAAATAGAACTCAACGTATTGTTTCACTTCAGGTTTCTTCATAGCTTCTTGGCTGACATAGATGAAGATGGGACGAGAAAGTGGATAGTATTCGCCAGTGATCACTGTTTTTTCATTTGGCAATACAACTTTTTTAGAAGGGGCTTTGTCGCCACCGATAACGCCGACAAGTTTCAATTTGTCTTTGTTAGAGATGTAGTA
>JAGIAF010000225.1 GCA_017745015.1 Bdellovibrio sp.
GAATTCTAAGGCAAAATCGAAAAGCATGACATTACGTTTGAGAATCTTTTTATTCAACCTCGTCTCGGTGTTTCTCGCCACGTTTGTCATTGCATTAATCGTTCTAAAAATCGTTGAATCCACTATCGTCGACAGTACCTATGAACGCCTCACGCAAATCCGCATCGCGAAGACGACGGCGATTGAAAATTACTTCCGCGATTTGCAAATGGCGATCAACCTGATCTCATCCCACGATTTGACAGACAACTTGCTTGAGACTTCCAATCCCGACTCACAGCCAGAATTCCGCCGCCTGCTAGACAACTACGTCCTGGATTTCAACATCTACGACATGGCTTTGATTAATCCGCAAGGCGTCGTCCTGTACACCACTCGCAAGGACATCGAGGATGGCACTTCGGTTTTTAACGGCGAGGCAACAACTGCGAAGTTAAAAGATCTTTTTACCTGGTCACAAAAAGCTCAAGAGGGTTCCACACTTTTCCTAGACTTCGAGAAGGACCCAATTAGCACGAAAGTGGCCACAGGATACGTCGCCTCCCCGATCTTCCGCGCCAGCAAATTTATCGGTGCCGTTATCATCAAAATTTCAATTTCCGAAATCGATCGCATCACCAGTGACAACTTTGCTTGGGCTACTCATGGTATGGGTCAAACTGGTGAAACTCTGATTTACGGGGAAGACTGGAGCTTACGCAATACCGGTCGTTTCCGTGTTGAAGAGACTGACAAAGGTGCGCAAAACGGCGAAGCCGATGTTCTCGCCAGCAATCGTGGTGACGAAGACATCAAGAAAATCGAAAATCTCAGTGAGGTTCGAGAGCTTGGAACAGACTATCGCAGCCAAAAAGTCATTCGTTCCATCGGTAAGATCTATTTACCCAATGGCGAGCTTTGGTACATTCAAACTAAAATCGACGAAAGCGAAGCCTTCGCGGTTCTTGATCGTATCGCCATTGCCTCGAGTGCCGCTGCGGTCTTGATCTTTATCTTATTCTTCTTCGCGACCTTCGCAGCGACTGGAAAAGTTGTTGAGCCAATTCAGCTTTTGACAGATCGCTTAGAAAAGCTTGGTACCAGCAATCTAACTCAAAAAATTAACTATCAATCCCGCGACGAAATCGGGTTGCTGGTAACGAAGTACAATCAGTTGGCGGATCGTCTAGAAACAACAACGGTTTCCAAAGAGTTCCTCGACAGCGTAATTCAATCCATCAAGGGTTTCCTCTTTATCGTTAAGGTGATTCATCACGATGATTGGCGCCAAAGCTCCTATATGATTTCTCAAGCCAATGAATCGGCTTTGAAACTTCTGGGACTTTCTCCACAACAAGTACAACAAGTCGATTTGAAAACGTTGATCCACGCCCAAGAAGAGTTCCAGAACTACACTTGGTTGCTGCAAACTCGTCACAGTATCGAAGCGGAAATCACCAACTCTGAAGGCCGCCGTATTCCAGTCCTGATGAACTGGGCCGCGCTTCCAAACAGAACTTCCAAAGACTTGACGTTCGTGTTCGTTGGAACAGACATCACAGATCGTATTCAAAGTGAACAAGCTCTGATCGAGGCTCGTGAGCAAGCAGTCAAAGCCTCTCAAGCTAAATCAGAGTTCTTGGCCCGCATGTCCCATGAGATTCGCACGCCTTTGAATGCGATCATTGGTATTACGGATATTCTTTCTGAATCCGAACTTAAACCGGAGCAAGCCCAATTAGTTCGCGTGTGCGCAAATGCCGGAGAAAATCTTCTCGCGTTGATCAACGATATCTTGGACATCTCTAAGATCGAGGCCCGCGAAGTGCGTATCGAAAAAATCGCCTTCGATCTGACGGCAACGACGAAAAATATCTGCGACATCTTGAAACAAAAAGCGACAGAGAAAAATCTTCGCTTCCACTTGAACGTGAATCTGCAAGGCGATACAGCTCCGATGGTCATTGGAGACCCAACGCGCCTTCGCCAAATTCTCTTTAACTTGATTGGAAACGCGATCAAGTTCACCCAAACCGGTGAAATCGTTGTTTCCGTAGACTTTGAAAACCGTGATAAGAAATTCGTTCGCTTTGCCATCAAGGATACTGGAACCGGTATTCCAATGGATAAGCAGCACTTGCTGTTCCAAAATTTCGTACAAGCCGATAGTTCAATCACTCGTAAATTCGGCGGTAGCGGTTTGGGCCTCACGATCTCCAAAAACTTGGTGGAGCTCATGGGCGGTCGCATTTGGTTCACCAGCGAAGAAAACAAAGGTAGCACCTTCTACTTCACAGTTCCTTACATTCCGGCAGAAGCATCTACAGAAGCAACTCGCGTGTTTGAAGAGGTTCCACAAGCTCCTCTTGTGGAAGAAAACATCACCCGCAACGCACGCATCCTTATCGTCGACGACACGGAAGACAATCGCTTTTTGCTGCTCACTTATTTAAAAAAGTATCCGTTTGACGTCGTTCAAGCAGAAAACGGTCTTGAAGCCGTGGAAAAAGCGACCCACGAGTCCTTCGATTTAATTCTGATGGATATTCAAATGCCAGTGATGGATGGATATGTTGCCACCCGAAATATTCGCGAGTGGGAAAAAGCCAGTGGAAGAAAACCAATTCCAATTATCGCCGTAAGTGCGAATGCGATGTCTGAAGATGTGCAAAAATCGTTGGATGCAGGCTGCACAGAACATTTAACGAAGCCCGTGAAGAAAACGGCTCTTCTTGAGATGGTCCAACGCTATACAATTTAGCAATGAAATAGCAAACTGGCTCAAGGTACAAAATCATCGTACATCTGTTGAGTTACATCTCAATCCAGACGAAAATCTCCTTGAGGAGAACTCGTGTTTAATTTTTGGAAGAACTTATCAGTTGTAAAAAAACTGTACGTGGTTGTGGGAGGAATGGCCTTCCTCATCGCCATTGAGCTTTTCACTCTTGTCTTTGCTCTTTCGACACTTTCTTCCGTACGTGCTTTTGTGGGCGGCGAAGGCCTTTGGTCAAAAGCGCAAAAAAATGCCATTCACAGTTTGAACTCCTACATCTTCACAAAAGAATCGTCCTACTATGACGACTTTAAAGTGCACATGCAGATCCCTTTGGGTGATCGCATTGCCCGTAAAGAACTTTCTAAGTCCGATCCTGATCTTAAAGTGGTAACGGATGGCTTCCTTCAAGGAGGAATTCATCCGCAAGATATTCCGGGTGTCATCAATATTCTTCGCCGCTTTCACGATGTTTCGTATATTAAGACCGCGGTATCAGCATGGACTCAAGCCGATGCTCTTTTAGATAAGGTCATTCAAAGATCTGAAGAGCTGCGAGAGCTCTTTTCCGCCAACAAAGTTGATCAAGCCGAAGTAAAAAAAGTCTTGAGCGAAATCAATGCTCTCAACTCGGAACTGACTCGCCTGGAAGTGGAATTTTCTACGGTTCTTGGTGAAGGCTCACGCTGGCTTGAAAATGTCCTAATGTTTATTTTGATCTTAGCGGTATTTACTGTGGAGAGCACCGGCCTGTTTCTGACAGTCTCTTTTGGCAGAAATTTAAATCGCAGTTTATTGGAGCTCAATGACGCCGCCAACGAAATCGGCCGTGGCAACTTGGGAGTTGAAGTTCCGGTACGCTCAAAAGATGAGTTGGGACAACTGGCAGCATCTATCAATAAAATGAGCCGCGACTTAGATGCCAACGTCAGTCAGCGCTTGATGGCCGAAAATGCCAACCAAGTTAAAACATTGTTCTTAGCAAATATGAGCCATGAAATCCGCACTCCCTTGGGGATTATTCTGGGAATGACGGACATCCTCAAAGATCCTCAAGTCAGTGACCAAGAAAAATTGAAGTACCTTGAGATCATCGAAAAAACAGGTCGCAACCTGACTCGTATCATCAATGATATCTTGGACATAACAAAAGTAGAGTCAGGGCACTTGGAAATCGAGCCCGTCGACTTCCCTCTGCGCTACTTTATGGATGAACTTGAGAGCATGATGCGTATCAAAGCAACTGACGGGGGCAATATCCTGAAAGTGGAATCCACGGATCAAAGGCCGCTGGAAATTATCACGGATCGCAATCGTCTGAAGCAAATCCTCGTGAATCTGATCAACAATGCCTTGAAGTTCACGCAAAAGGGAGAAGTCAAAGTTACTTATGGATCCCAAGGCGACAAGGTAGTCTTTGAAGTTTCGGATACAGGTATTGGTATTCCCGAAAATGCGCAAGAAAATCTATTCCAGAACTTCTTTCAGGCGGACTCTTCATCGACACGAAAATACGAGGGCACTGGCTTAGGCTTAGTACTTTCCAAAAAACTTGCCCGTTCTTTGGGGGGTGACGTCGTCTTAAAGAATAGCGTGATGGGCAAGGGCTCAGTTTTCCAACTGATCATCCCGTTAAAAACGATCGCAACAGTAGATCCCAATAAACTGGCGTCTCCACCTGTGCAAACACCTCTGCGCAGTCTCGAAAATCGTACCGTTTTGGTGGTGGATGATTCCTTCGACAATCAGATGTTGATTCAACACTACCTTAAAAAGCGCGGAGCCGTTTGTGACTTTGCGGGCAATGGCAATGAAGCCATCGTGAAAGCCATGGCAAATCCTTATGATATTATTTTGATGGATATGCAGATGCCGATTATGGATGGCTATACAGCCACACGCAAACTGCGTGAACAAAACTATCAACGTCCGATCGTGGCGCTAACAGCTCATGCAATGAAAGAAGATAGAGAACGCTGTCTGAAAGTCGGCTGCAATGACTATCTAACTAAACCCGTCGAAGCGGAACAACTGTACCGCACTCTCCACGAACTTATTCACGCTTAAGATTCTACAATACGGCCTTGGCGAATAAGGCTTACTTTATTTGCCAGGGCCTCTACATCTTTAGGGTCATGAGTTACTAATAAAGTTGGAATTTTTTCTGCATCAATTACCGAGCGCACCAAGCGACGGCTTTCTTCGCGCAATTCTTGATCTAAGGCCGAGAACGGCTCATCTAAAAGCAACAAACGAGGCTCACCAATTATGGCGCGAGCAATGGCGACTCTTTGTCTTTCCCCACCCGATAAGACAGCGGCAGGTCTTTCCAAGAAAGATTCCATCTTCAAAGCGTGAGTAAGATCTTTCAGACGCGAACGCGCTTTTTCAGCATTGATTTCGCGAGCGCGAGCAGCAAACAGAATGTTTTCTTTAGCACTCATATGAGGAAACAGATCTAGCGTTTGAAATACAACACCCAGCTTTCTTTCCGGTGTTTTCAAGCGCGCCAAATCCTGACCTTGGAAGGTCCACTTCATTCCCGGGCAAGCTTCTAAACCCAAAAGAATGCGGAAGACCGATGTCTTTCCCGAACCTGAAGGACCGGAAAGAACCGTCACACCCTCATCGAGAATTTCCCACTGAGGAATATCAATTTTAAAGTCACCGTAATCACGGCGTAAATTTTCTACGAAGGACATGACTCCCCCC
>JAGIAF010000226.1 GCA_017745015.1 Bdellovibrio sp.
GCGATGTCTTTGTTCTTTTCGTTTTCTCCGATGGAGGCTGAGTATTCATCGAGCATAGATGCAAACTTAAGGGCTTCAAGTGATCCGTTCTCTGCAAGATGTTGAATTGTTTGTAGTAGGACGAATGGTAGAGCTTGAATGATCTCTTTGTCTGTAGGTGTGCTCATGGGCCTCCAAGTTAAAACGAAATTGCGGAGCTAATTAACAAATAAAGCGGAAAAGACAAACAAACCTTTGTGAGTTTGAAAAAACTCTATGGGCTTTGCTTTGCCTGAAAGGGGCCAAGATGAGGCAGAATCTTGAATCTGAAATTGTGAATTACCTGCGCTCGATGTGGTGCAAGCCACATACGCGCGAAAACAGAATGATCATGTACGGTCTTGTGCAAAACCTTCGCTCGTTGCGAGGTCGCAAATGACATCAAAACTTCTTAGCGGTGTAAATGTTGTATGTAGTGTATTGGCAAAGTGGGCACTTATAGTGGCGTTTAAACTCACCCGCAGTGTGGAATCCATTTACCCAGTATTCTTCTTCGGATTGAAATTCCATGCGCGCGTCATGACGTGGGCAGTAGGGTGCGTAGGTAATTGCCTGTTCGCTCGCCACTCTGACTTTTTTCAAGTTAGAAAAAACCCACCACATATCAACCGCCCAATCTTTAAGTTTCAAAAGCGTATTAGTCTTTTTAACGAGATCCATAAGGGCCTTCTTTCTTTTGGGTTTCTAGGTCTGGCTGGAGTAACGGCTCCGGCTAGGCTGCCTTTTTCTTATAGCAGAGGAGTTGAATCGTGAAAAGAATCTTCACTCACGAAATCAAAAAGATCATCTGCCATACGTGCAAGACTGCTGCGGTCGTGACCGAAGTCGACTATCGCGGCGCCGGTGAAATCGTGGAAATCAGAATGTGGTCTGAGCAGTTCAAGACAATGATCGCCGTCGATCAGAAGTGGCTTAGCGAAAACTTTCCCAAAACGCTGTCAGACCTTAAACACAGAGTTGAGCAAGCCGCAGAGACACAAGTTCTTTTTGAAAAAGTCCGTTTGCAAGAAATTAACAACGACCAGGAGATCGCATGAGCTCTCAAAAATTCAATTTGGAAAAAGTGTTAGAAGTCGTTTCAGACGCTCGAACTGAGCAGGCGTTCAATTCAATTGCGAAGACTAATCTTTCCCAAGCGGCAGTTAACTTCGTAACAGAGGCGAACTTTGCCAAACAGATTTTGCGCAAAAGCGACTACATCACTTCTGTAGCTGCGAACAATCAGCAATCTCTTTACGAAGCAATCGTAAACGTTGCAGCAGTGGGTCTTACTCTCAATCCTGTTCATGGACTCGCGTATCTTGTCCCCCGAAAAAAGGAAATTTGCCTCGATATTTCGTACATGGGCTATTGTAAGCTAGCCACTGACTGCGGAGCTCTTGCGTGGGTTGGTGCGGAGATTGTTCGAGAGAATGACACTTTCATTCTTCATGGCATTGGCACGCGCCCCACTCACAAATTCAAGCCAGGTCCAGGTCGTGGCAAAATCACCGGCACATACTGCCTGGCAAAGACTCATGATGGCGAATATCTTACGACGTATATGGATCTCGATGAAGTTTATAAAATTCGAGACAAATATTCAGAGTCTTGGATCGCGCACGTAAAAGAAAGAAAGCCTTCGCCGTGGGCGAGCAATGAAGAAGAGCAAATTAAAAAAACGGCAGTTCGTCGTGCTCGCAAAATGTGGCCTAAGACAGACTCACGTCGCTTGGAAAAAGCTACAGAGCTTTTGGTGTCAGCTGATCAAGTTAAAGAAGAAGATTTAAGTGCCTCTGTCCCGTCTGCCCCTTCCGCAATTTCAAAGCGGGCAGAGGCGCTTGAGTCGATTGTGGATACCCTGAAGAAGCTGAATCGCTCAGAGGAAGCCTTCTTGGGACACTGCAATCGTATCTACAAGCGTGACGTGAAAAAGCTCGAGGATCTCACCAATCGCGAACTCACTCAGCAAATAATTGCACTCAGTCAAATGTTAGAAGTTCAGACGAAAAAAGCGCAAATCGCGCAGAAGGAAACTACGAATGAAAACGCTAGCTAATGTAAAGACGGTTCTTGAAGCTTTCGAAGCGAAATATCCACACCTGCAGGTAAAAAGCGCGCAGCAGGGGTCTGTAGCATGGCTCATGTTGAAAATGGGTGTGTTGTCAGCAAGTAACGCCACGAAAATCGTTGCTAAAAAAGACTCAGAAACTCGTCTTACCTACTTAGCTGAGCTTGTTGGTCAAGTATGTACCGGCGAAATGAAGGATATCGATTCTGCTGCGATTGACTGGGGCAGAACTTACGAAGACGAAGCTCGCTCAACATATGAGTTCGCTCAAGGCGTTATGACAATCCCAGTGCCGTTCGTGTTTATGGACGATACTTTCCGTGTTGGTTGTTCTCCTGACGGTATTGTTTCTGAAAATAAGGGCCACGAAATCAAGTGCCCTTACAACACCGGCAATTATATCAAATTCTTGGCAGAGGAAAAGATCAAGTCAGAGTACGTATGGCAAGCACAGTTCTCCATGTATGTAACTGAAGCTGAGTTATGGGATATGTCGCAGTACGATCCTCGTATGCGTAAATCTCCTCTGCATACAGTAACTATTGAGCGTGATGAAAAAGCTCAAGCGACACTTGCAGATGCGGTTCCGCAGTTTATCGCTGACATGGACAAGATGCTCGAGAAGATCGGTATTCCATTCGGTGATCAATGGGAACGCCTGGCGGTGTCAGGCTCAGAAGATGAGGCGCTGGGCGATGTTCAGCTGAATCAGAACTTTGCACCGGTTTAGATAATAATGGGCCAGCGGGACTATTCCCCCACGGTGGGCGGATTGTATGACAGTTAGCGCAGCCCGAAACTTTGAGCCCCGATCGTTGCCGAATTCGAAATCCACTGTCCTGGTTCTCTCGATGCAGGCAGTGATCGGGGAACAATCTGGAGGAATTATGAATCTAGAAAAATTGGGAAGAATAGTTGAGAAAGCGTTTCTTCACCACAAGGTTGCAGATGCAAGAACGGATTGGTCTGGCGGCGTCTTTAAAGATCTCCGCAATAGAATGATTTCTGGCCACCGTGCTGGAAGATACTTGAGGCTGAGAAGAAGACTTGAAGAAGCTGGTGGCAGATTTAGAAACGGACCAACACTTAAAGAGCTTGGAAAATAAATGTTGTTCACTGAGGCAGAGATTCAAGAGACCAATGAAGCGACACTGAAAGGTGTGGCCGCTCGAATTGATCGTCTACTCATTGAATGTACGGAGAAGCAAAAAGAGAAGTTCAAATCGACATATTCGAACGGTTTGATTCTTGAAGATCTCAACGGAGCTTTAGCATTGGTTGACGGATTTCTAGAAATAAATGCGAAGCTGAGGAACAGAGGAAAGTATTAAATATGGAAAAAAATGACTTTCATATATCGCAAATCACTACACGAACGCATCGACCGCCGGGAAGAAAGTTTTGGATTACTGCCAACTCTATGCGCCTTGATGGATTGAGCAAGTGGTCCAATTGCCTGTATCTTCACTTTGTAAAAGAAGATTTTCCTCAAATTGATTCACCTAAATTGGTTGCTCAGCTATGGGCTGGCGGAAAGCAGTGTTTTGAATATTCCAAGTCTGTTCTTAATCAATTGGATTTCCATGGTGGCATTACCTTTTATGAAGAGATTAAGAGTATTGAAACCGGCAGAACCATCGTGAAGGTGGGGTGCGATTATCAACACATTTATGATGATCACTATATGACTGCCGACCATGGCGAAAAGATACTTCGGGTCGATGGGATGACTCTCATTGAACAGTTCGAAGAGCTGGGTAGAAAGTTGGAAAAGGTCCGCGGCGAATAGTCGCGGGGTTTGAAGGAAGTATTTATGCTCCCGTAGCTCAGATAGAGTACCTGGTTTTTAACCAGTGGGGTCGGTAAGTGAAACTCTTGCCCGGGAGTTCCAAATATTTCCTTGAGACTGAAAGTCTGGAGTTATGGCACGAGGATAAACTATTGATCAGCTATTCCGCGACTGATCATTGCCACAAAACCAGATGAGCGTGGAAGCTGTAGATCATATTTATCCGTATAAATGGATTCGAGTATGGATGCTGTAGCACGCAACTTGAATTTCGCTGAGTGATGACTCTTGGAGAGCAGCGAAGAAGAAAATGGGAGCTGGACCCTAAAGGAAAGCAGTAAACGTCATCAAGCACCTCGCGAGTGCCAGTCTCAGTTTGAATGAAGGGTATTTAGGTCAAGATAGGTGCGCCTACACGCTTGATTAAATGATAGCAGGGTGACTCACGATTTCTAGATAGTGAGTTCTAAATTACGGCTAAATACTTTTCCTTGAGACTGAATCCTGCAAGCGCAGGCCTGATGTAGTCGCTCTACACTTGAAGTGCTGGAACGTCAGCGGGAAGGGCATCTTCCACCGGAGGCAAGGCGATAACCAAGCCATAGCAGGAATGCTAAACGCTAAAGCCGGAAAATAAAGGCAAACGTTATGGGCCGCAACCCCAGTCTCAACTAAATATTTTATGCCCGCACGGCCTTAACAACGATTAATTGTTTGATCTAGTTTTAAACAACAGGCCGTGTGGGGATTTTTTGAGTAGAGCTTTTCATAGCTTGTCGTTTCAGCAAAAAGTTTTTGTGT
The DNA here is from genome assembly GCA_017745015.1 of Bdellovibrio sp. Classification (GTDB taxonomy): domain Bacteria; phylum Bdellovibrionota; class Bdellovibrionia; order Bdellovibrionales; family Bdellovibrionaceae; genus Bdellovibrio. The sequence continues at coordinate 4,680 of JAGIAF010000226.1, forward strand.
TTTTCATTCCACAAAGACCTGGAAGAGCTCTACTGAAGGAATCCGACTGCTGGCCGCCGTGAGGGAATCTTAATCTAGACACTGTTTGAGAGAGGAATCTCCCAGATTTGCCTGTGTCGAAGGTGGGCAGTCGGAATGTTTGATGAGGGGGAAGTCATGAAGGTTTCAAAAGTAGAAAAGCAGTTGCCGACAATGGCGAAGATGCCGGACATTCTAAAAATTATACCGGTAAACCGTCGGACAATTGAGCGCTGGTGTAAAGATGAAAACGATCCCATGCCGCACACCATGGTAAAGAATCGCTACTATTTTGATATGTCAGAGGTATCGATCTGGCTTGAGCGTAGGTCGGTTTCCAAAGCATCATGAAAAATAAGACACCTTTTTGGCTGACTAAGGAAAGACAGATCGAGGTATATGGTGAGGTTTTGCCGCGCAATTATTACGGCGAATCTCGCTCTCCCCATTACATCTATTTCAAGCAGATGATCGATGGGGAGTTGATTAAGTTTTCAACGGGATGCACGACGATCGTTGAAGCGCTTCGTATGGCTCCGTCGGAACTAAAGAAGCGTTTGAAAAAAGAGAAAGCATCTTCTGTTGCTCGCCATGTCTTCGGCGATCATTGGAATGCTTTTTACGATGCTCGAGAGAAGAAGGTGGACGATGGCGAAATCAAAGCCTCCACACTCAAAGTTATAGACCGAACCAAAGATAAAATCTTAGTTTTTTGGAAGAACAAATTCTTAGATAAGTTAGATGCTCCTTTTGATTCAGGC
>JAGIAF010000227.1 GCA_017745015.1 Bdellovibrio sp.
GCGTTATTCATGCCTCTGGAAACATCTTTTGCAGGAATAAAGAAGATGCTGCCGATTCTGGAAACTTCATGACTCTCAACACCAAGAGTTTCGCTTTGGCATTGAGCTGCGCAGATATAAACGTTTTTAACTGAGCGATCGAAGATTAATTTCTCTCCGCTGCGACCTGTAGCATCTGCCGCGAAGCTGCCGACGAAGTTTAGGGAAGTGTTGTAGTCGCGGTCATCGATACCGGCCAGGCCCATGTATTCATGAATTAAGATGGAATAGCCTTGCTCCCCGCCCGCTGTGATCAGGTCGCAAGCGGTTTTGTCGACGACGATCAATTTGTAGTCTGGGAAGTTAATGGCGTTCTTTGTTTCTCCACGCAGCAGAGGAAGGTTTTCACCTTGAACGAAAGTCGCATTTCGAATTGCACTTTGGAGCGCAATCTCCTGATCTCTATTCAAAGAAGCACGCCAGTGGCCTTGATATACAAGATCCTTGGTCAATTTCACGATGCTCATGGCGCAAGTGTTACCTCCTCCGCCAGAGCCGGGACCGAACTGTTTGGAGACTTCAAATTTGCCAGGAAGAGAATCGCTTTTGAAATTTATTTTTTTGTTGTCCAAAATTTTGGGCATATACTTTGCCGCTTCAAGCACTCGGGCTGTCTCATTTTGAGACGGCTTCACAACCGGCTGTTGAGCTTCGGAAACAGAGCCAAAGTTCGTCACCAAACCAAGGGTCAAAGCGTATAAATAAGATCTGTATTTCATAGGATCTCCTAAATGCTAATCATAGCAACGACAGTGCCGCAACTGGCACCATGACTAAGCGTCGTTACTTCCAATGCATTGCACGCGAATTTTCTTTTTGAGCAAACCTTGAGATGTTTTAACTGCAAATTCTACGTCTGCAGCGCCATGGATCTCGCTTTCTGTGTAGCTCACAGGGCCCACTGGTTTTACGATCACGTATTGAGCGTCTCGATCGTCCTTTAGAAGAAGCATTGGTTGGTAAGGAGTAGCCAAAGCTAGTTCCGAGGAAACCGTGTATTTCATCCCCTTGATAGTTATAGACACATCACTATTAACATCTTGAACATCGTTTGCGGCGTTGTAGTTGATCACATCCCAACTGATGGTGTTGCCGGATTTGTCCTTACAACCATAGTCCTTTGTTGGAGGTGTTGCTTGCGCCATAAGGGAAGTACAAAGAACAGAACCAAAGATAAATGCTTTCATAAAATCTCCTTAAAGTTAATACCGCCTTATTTTGAGGCAGCCCGTTGTTGGAATAGGTTATAAAGCAGCCCGACGCATTGCTCTATTTATTTATTATTATATTAGTACATATATTGTTATAATTTATGAACAATGGTTTCAGTCTATGAGTTTACCGACTATAAAGTGTTCCTAAGAAAGCGGATTGCCCAGTCCGACCAGCGTGGTTTTGCGACCCGCTTGGCAGAGGCGGCGGGCTGCCAGCGCTCTTACTTTTCCACGGTTTTAAATGGCAATATCCATCTTTTGCCCGAGCATGTCTTTGGCATCAGTGAGTTCTTGGAGCTCTCTAACGAAGAGCAGGAATATCTATTCCTGATTTTAGATTATAACCGCGCCGGGAATGCCGCCTTCCGTTCCCATCTTCTGAAGAAAATTAAGGAAAAGCAGCTCGCCTGGAAGGATTTTAAAAATCGCCTGAAAAAGGATAGCATCTATGAAGTTGAAGACATGTCGGTTCGACAGTTTTATTATTCTTCGTGGCTGTACGCCGCAATTCATATCGCGGTCAGTATCCCGAAGCTTGGCGACGTTAAACATTTGGCGACCTATTTTGGCATTCCCGAAGCAACCGCCGTGTGGCATTTGGAAAAATTAGCGCAGATGGGATTCGTCGAAAAAAAAGGTGGTCGATGGAGCTGGAAAAGCGGTGACCTGCATCTTTCCAAAGATTCTCCATGGATTGCAACTCATCACTCTAACTGGCGTATGCAGGCTTTAAGTGATCTGCCGCAAAGAAAAGACGAATCGCTTCACTTCTCAGTCGTACAGTCTTTAAGCAAGGAAGATATCGAAAAGCTTCGTTTCCGCGTGGTAGAGTGGGTGGAGGAATTTAAAAAGACCGCAAGCCCTTCAACACCGGAAGAGCTTGTATGTTTGAATTTGGATTTCTTTAAGCCCGGAGCAAGCTAATTAAAAATTCACATAGGAATTCAGGTCGCTCTTGGTGTCAGGAATATCTGCTTCATGTGAACTCGTACACACCCTGTCTATTTTTTTGACAGTTGATAGGCACAAAAATGGGTTCCCGTCATCAAAACCCATAGGACTTACTTCTCTAAGGCATAGGCCTTGCACCGGTTTGCTCGTATGAAAACAAGTATGACATCCACTATTTTAGCCCTCATCCTTATGAGCTATTCAAGCTTCGGTTGGGGACGCGATAATTTGGCGAATCCGACTGTTATCTCGGGGCTCGGCGCGGTCAAAGATCACAACGCCTGCCAAATTATCAAAATTCGCTCATACGCATATTCAGAAAATAAAATCTATGCACAAGAAGGTGTCGGTTGGGTTGTTAAATCAACGCAAGGTACCCACATTCTTTTACCAGCCCACGTTATCGCGGGTTCCAATCTTTTAGCTGGCGAATGTGGTGATCGCAGTTTTCCGCTAACTTTGAAAAACAAGTCAGAGACTTTGGATTTAGCGTTGCTCAACACTCCAGAGCAGGCAGCATCTTTTTTATTTCCACTGATCGACCTCCAAGACCGTAACGAAAGTTTAAAAAACATTAAAGGGGACCGCAAAGTTAGGGCCAATGCTTTGGTTCCCGAGCACACCACCGAAGCCTTAAAATTTGCCATGCGCAACCAGGAAATGAATTACTATCTGGTGCCATCAAAAATTCCCGACACTCCAGAACGATTTAACAGTTATGGCGGAGATATGCAGATAGTCGGATTCTCTCATATGGCAGAGGGTCTACATTCTTTGATTGTAGAAAGTCTTGCAATTCGACCTGGATTCAGTGGCAGTCCCTTCTTTGTAAAAGCGCCTCCCGAAAAGAAAACTCCTGAAGAAGCCGTTCTGGCTTTGACGAATCCGGATCTATATTATAGGCCATATCTAGCGGGTATGCTCACCAAAGTCGAAATCAACGGGTCCCGCTCTTTAGGAGTTTCTTTACCAAAAATTCTGGAAGCTCTGCCACGCTTGATGTCCTCAGAAGATGCTGATGCGGGTCGCGCGCTTCGTCTGCGCTATATCGAAAAAGTCACGGCAGGGGTTTTGGAGAGAAGCCAAGAAATGGTACAGACACTTTCTGATGGCTCACACAGAGTCTACACGGAGATCTGTAATGACTCGACTGCAGAATCATCAGAGTGGATTAAAACCGAGAAGGAACCCAATCCACAAACGAAAACAATCATCAAAGAAATTTCTATTGATCCACAAAAAGTTAAAACCATGCGCTATGACGATCTCTCACAAGCCATCAAGGACTTGAAGGATAGTAAGGTGGGATCCGCCATGCAACGCAGTGGTGGGGACTACGGCGAAGGTGGCGGAAATCTGTTGAGCCTTAGAAACGCGACATTCCTGGTTCCAGTACTCGACGACACCACGTCACTCAGTTACCTAAGCTCTTACAAAATTAAAAAGAATTGTGACCAGTCAATGATTCGCGATAACTATGGAGCGATCTTTGACAGCAAAAATGTGGATGGTCGCCAAGTTAAAACAACTACACTTGCAGAGTTATATAATGCTCTAAGCAATCCAAATGCTGGCAAAAACAGCTGTATTAACGCAAGTCTAGAAGCCACTCGATACATGGATCAATCTACGACAACACTCTATTTGATGAACGGTACAAAATACATTTATCTGCGCACCGAGGGCGAGGCAAAAAAAGGACAAGCCGGAGCGCAATCTATCACGTGTGATGGCAACACAACTCGCGTGAATTTTTCATCTGCGAACATTAAAATGGACGTGAGCTTTTCAAAATCCGGCAAATCCCAGGGATATATAAATCTCACATCCGCTCAAGACAAATCTTGCGAAGTCCAACTGACACCACGTACCTATCGTTCCGTGGGCAGTTGGAAACACATTATTCGCTCAAAAGATCTAGATGCGGATATCGTTCTTGGTGACGAAGGGCGTGTCTTTAGTTTAAAAATCCTTCGCGTATCTGAGGCTTGCAGTCCTACTGATATAGGCAAGTTATGGATGCAGGAAATTAATTTTTCCGAAGGTTCCAAACTTTCAAAATAACTATATCCCAGCTAAAAACCATCAGCGCCCAAGGAACTTTTATAGACGTCCCGAAATGAAACATTTTTCTTTGAGTCCTTCGACGCAGCCCCACTCACCACCTAAGGGAGCCCGCGGTTTTCTAGGAATCTGCCGGAACGTTGTCTGTTTGAGACTTATTAAGATTGTTCCCCATTACGACGATAAGAAACAGCTTCCTTGGGGGGAATCATGATCAAGAAACTACCATTTCTACTTGTTGCTCTATTGTTGGTGTTCTTCCAGAATTGCCAAGAGCCAATGAAGTTTAATGCAGATTACTCAAGCACATCATTTTCTGCCTCCATTGATGGATCGTCTCTTTATTATACAAATCAAAAGAACGTCACTGTTGATGTAAACCTCTCCTCAGACTTTTTGACTGAGATGCGCGCTTCAATCTATGAAGACATGGATAAAGCCAACATCCCGTGGGGTCCAGTTGCTAAAAAAATCTTAGTAGAACTAGACTCTGAATACGCAGCTGACGGTTCTAAGGACGGTATGAAGAGAGTCCACATTGAAACTCGCGATCCGAAAACGGACAAACGCTTCAACACTGTGGTTAACGTATTCCTAGATACACAAGCTCCGCTCTTGAGTGCTGAAGGAATTCTTTCTCTAGGCACACAAGGCAAAATCTATTCTAAAGGTTCAACCGTAGACCTTACTTGGACAAGCGCTGATAAAGTCGCTCTCTCGGGTCTTTCATCAGGCCTTGATGAAGCGGCCGGCTTCCGTTGGGGTATCGCTGCAACAGGCGATTGCTCTGAGTCTGCTTTGGTTCAAAAGTCAGAATGGTCACGTCTTACGAATTCTATGTCTTTGAAATGGCCTTCAGATGATCCTTTGACGGCTTTCTATGTTTGTATCTATGCAAAAGACAAAGCTGGTAACGTCGGCACATTGCTATCACAACCAATGACATCTTTGTGGCAAGTTATTGCCGGTGACAATAACCAAGGTAATGGCGGTAGCGTCACGGCGAAAAGCGTTCGCTTCGGTTACCCGACTCGCCTTGCAGCAGATTCCAAAAATAATATCTATGTTGCCGATGCTTATATGAACGTCATTCGTCGTATTAGCGCTACCGGCATCGTTTCAAGCTTTGCTGGTACGGGTGTGAAC
>JAGIAF010000228.1 GCA_017745015.1 Bdellovibrio sp.
GAAACAATCAGGGTGGTTTCTTCTTCCAACAACCCGCGAATCTTACGCAAGAACGCCGGCAGTAAAAAGATTCCTAAGATAAACCACAACAAAACAAAGAAGACCATTCTCAACGTGACGGTTAGCAAAGATCCCACAGAGAATGAATCACTCACCACCAGACTTGGCAGAAGAACCAATAGTAAAACGGCGACGATATCTTCCACCACCAGAACGCCAAAGACGAGATCAACGAAACGTTGCCCCTTCATATTTAATTCTTGGAAGGCACGAACAATAATCGTAGTCGAAGAAACCGAAAGAATACCACCTAAGAACAAACTATCGACATTGTTCCAACCCAGAAGCTTTCCGCAGGCATAACCAATACCGACCATCACAAGAACTTCAAAGACGGCGGTAAATCCGGCAGAGCCACCGACTTTCACCAATTTCTTAAAGGAAAACTCTAAGCCCAATCCGAAAAGCAGAAAGATCACGCCGATCTCAGCCCAAATACCAATGCTCGCTTTATCTTGAACAGTGGGAAGCCACGGGAAATGCTGACTTACAAGAAATCCAGCAATCAAATAACCAAGGACAAGAGGTTGCCCTAGTTTTTTAAATAATAAAGTAACGAGGGCACCAACAACGAGGATGATACCAAGATCTGTGATAATAGGAGGCAAATGCAACATGTCCCTATTGTTTCAATTTAAGGACACGAATTCAATTTGCAGTACGGCAAGTGAGCCACCGTCCCATTTTTATTTTCAAATGTTAATTTAGATAGCCCGACCTGTCGCCAGAAAGATTCAAGCTTTGTAAAGCCGGTGCATTGCGATCAACTTCTGCGTTCATCACACGAGATCTACCGATAAAATTCTTCGTCGCAAAGATTGGAGTTCCCAAATGTAGACACAAACTCATCGCTTCATCTGCGCGAAGTTTAATGGAATTTGTTTTTGGATGACCGCTCAAATAAAGACGAACGTATTGGTTCGCACCTTTAATTTCAACAAATACGGCCTGCTTAATTTCAATATCCAAAGAAGCCATTAACAATTGTGTGAAACGATGGGGAGTTGATTCCGCAATCGAACGGTTGGACTGAGAAAGAGCAACGCCCGCTTCAATCGGACTCACCGCCACTGGAAGTGTGTATTGATGAGCTTCGTCTTTCAAAAGCAAGAAAGGACGAGACACATCCGTCGTCACTGACAAACCATAAGGAAACAGCTGCACCAAGTCTGCTTGGTGAAATGTCTCCTCATCGCCCGTTTCGTTAGCGAAAATGATATGAGACTTTAGATTATCAAAATCCAAAAGGTCTTTCATTATTGAACTAGCTCTCCGTGGAATGTTGCTGGGAATGCGCGAGTCACTCTCACATCAACTGTTTTACCGATAAGATCAGAAGAGCCTTTCAAATGCACAAGTTTGTTACCTGTGCTGCGGCCTTGAATCTTACCTTCCTCGCGATCAACGTTTTCGATCAAAACTTTCATCGTTTGACCTTCGTAGCGTTTCACCAATTCGAATGCCATTTTATCATGGAAATCGAAGAGACGATTTAAACGCTCCGTCTTAACTTCTTCAGCCACTTGATCCGTAAACTTCGCAGCTTTAGTAAAAGGACGTGGGGAGTATTTGAAAGCGAAGATCGTTTCAAAGGCACCCTCTTTAACCATATTCACTGTATCCATGAAGTCTTCTTCAGTTTCACCTGGGAAGCCTACAATGATGTCTGTAGAGAACACGACATTTGGAATAGACCTTCTAAGCATCGCGATTTTCTCAAGATATTCTTCGCGAGTATAAATTCGATTCATACGCTCTAGAACGCGCGTGCTACCGCTTTGGAATGGCAAGTGGATGTATTCCATGATCTTGTCTTGGTGAGCAGCCATGGTATCCGCAAGCTTTTGGTTAAAGTCTTTCGGATGAGATGTTGTGAAACGAATTCTTTCGATATCCGTTTCTCGTGCTACTTTCGCCATCAAATCAGCAAAGTCCGTATCGCTATCAGAGTAGGAATTTACATTCTGACCAAGAAGAGTCACTTCTTTCACGCCACGTTTTACCAAATGTCTGATGTCGGTTAAAATGTGTTGCAATGGACGAGATTTCTCGCGACCACGAGTGTATGGCACAACACAGAAGGTACAGAAATTATCGCAACCTTTGGTGATGTTCACGAATGTCGCAACACCGGGATTACGCACCATCGTTTCGATGTGGTAGGGCTCACGGTGATTGAATTTTGCATTGATGCGTTTTTCGCGATCCAAGAAACTATCAGCTACCAAGTACGGCAGACTGTCGATTTGATCTGTCCCGAATACGAAGTCGATCATCGGTTGGTTTTTGATCAAGTTGTCTTTTTCTTGCTGACCTACACAACCACCAACGCCGATACGAAGATCTGGGTTCTTCTCTTTCATTTTTTTGAAAGTACCCACTTCAGAATAAACTTTATGAACTGGTTTTTCACGCACACTGCAAGAGTTAATGATGATCAAAGATGCGTCTTCAGGATTTTCAACAGGCGTAAAGTTTTGCATCTCCAAAAGAGAATACATACGCTCCGTATCGTTGACGTTCATCTGACAACCGTACGTAGAAATATAGACGCCACGGCCTTGGCCGACATCGTGATTTTGCTTGGTGATTTCAGGATTTTGGCTCACTTCATCCACGGTCTCTTACCTCTTGTGTCATCAAAGAAAGTGAGTTATAGAGGAGCACTTTAGAAATGTCAAAGTTCGAGGAGTTCCTTCAGTCATGAATCCAAGGCTTAAAAGTTCCAAAAAATGGACAAACTTCCCCAAAGAGTACTCAGATCAAATTCAGGCCGTTTTTAATGAAAACTTCGCTCAGTACCTAGATGATGCTGAGTTGGTCATTGAAGGTCGTATTTACTCCGAAGAGATTGTGCTTCGCGTCGGTTACCATGAAAAAGGCCGCCTAGCTCAAGCCAATTTTGAAGTATCTATGAATTACTCTCAAGAACAACAAGATGCTGTCAGCCGTATTCACAATTGCGTGGATGCAGCAGCCAGCATGATGATGGAATACTTCGAAAAAGAAGGCGAAGTGGACTTCCCTTACGTGTGGAGAGAGTTCCCATTTCAAGGCAAAAAATTGTATCTGCAATTCACAACAGAAAATTCATCTCTAGAGGCTGAAGCCAACCGTCTTTTGGGCGTTGATGACGACAGTATGATCATGGAAGAATCTGAATCCGAAGACGCGCTAGCACGCGCAGAACAAAGCGAAGAACTCTCCCCACCTCGCGATGAAGACGAAGACTTCGAAGAGTCTGAAGAAGACCACGAAGAAAGCGACGACGATGAAAAAGGCCCGAAGATGTTCGGCGGAAATAAGAAAAAGCTCCATTAGGAGCTTTTTCTTTATCTGAATTTTAAAATAAAAAAGAACGACTTAGTTTGAATAAACAGACTGACTCGGTTGAGCTGCAGGAACAGTGACTGCAGAAGTCGACTCAATAATACGCATACGATTCTGCTCATCACGCATACGAGACTCTTCAAGCTTCTCCAAGATTTTCATCTCCGTACGCTTCTCCATCTCCACACGCTCAGATTTAATATCCTGCGCACGAGTACGAAGACCCGAAACTTCAGCTTTAACAACACCCGCTGAAACCAAAACCGCAACAACTACAAAAACATTCTTCATAAAGAACCCCTCAATACAAATCCCATACCCCAAAACTATTTAAAGAGTATAGAAAGAACCCTTCAACAGAAAAATATTCTCCCCACCCATCCCCTCTCAAAATCTCCCTTTTGATTTCCCTCACGGTTATCCAGCCAACTACATTTATTGAAACTCCCGCGAAGTGCGACCTCCAGGGCGCACGATGCGCGAACCGGGCAAAGCCCGGCCCTGGCGAAGCAGGACGCTGTGTCGCCGTAGTGGGAATTTCAATAAATGTATTTGGCGGGTTAAACCGAGAGCCCGGAACGAAAAAAGGTCCGCGCAATACAGCAACGGACCTTACCCCTCAATGAGAGATTAACTTTTCAAATATAAATTAAAGAGCGTTCGCTTTAGCGATGATATCTGGAACTTCGTCCAAGTGCGCTTTAGCGTACATGATGATCTCAACGGCCTTCTTCTGAAGAAGGCGACCTTGCGCCATTTTTTCGCAAAGAACTGGTTCTAGAGGATCCGTGATTGCGTAGACGCTTTTGTGTTGTGGCCACAAGTTTTTGATATCGTTAGAGCCACCCATGCAAAGAGGGATGTAGTGGTCAATTTTAAAATCTTGGCGATCCATTTGACGAGTGCGGTAACCCAATTGATCGTAAGCTACAAAACGACCGCGTTTAGTTTGAGTATCAACATTGCGCTCACAGTAGTTGATTTGTTCTGGGTAACGGTGTGAATCAGGGCGAGTGCACAAAGCGCCCGGAGTGATGTTAGCGTCTGGTCCCTTTGGAAATTGATCCATTGCGAACGCAGAAACTGAAGAAACGAGTAGAGCAACAAGAACGAAGAAGTTCTTCATTTTTATCTCCAAATAGTCTGCCATTATCGGTGGCAGGTAGAAACGTCGGACCTTATTTCCAACATATATTTAGGTAACTTGGGATCACAGGTAACAAGCCGATTTCGACATTGCAATAAAATTCATCCCCATTTTGGAACCATGACGCGCACCAAAATTAGCAATTTTTAAAATTAACAAATGTAAAGTTGTGATTTTCTTATGAAAAAAGCCCCTCGGAAGGGGCTTTTGAGAATTTTTAGTGTTTTAACAAGAACAGAAAACTAGTACTCGTCGTCATCTGACGCGCCGCCACCGTTGTCACCCATACCACGGACTTCTTCGATGAATGCATTTGTGTCTTCTTCAAACTCGTTCTCAGTTGCTGATTCGTCAATTTCAAGCTCTTGAATTGCAGCCAAGAAGTCTTTTTCTGTGCGCAAATCTCTACGAATCATTTCTAAGAATTTGTCTGGATAACGTGCAGTTAATTCCTCGATGTAACGCTCAAGTTTGCCGTCTACAAGGATCTTCTTACGAACTTGGATCTTCTTCCAGAATAACAAATAGTGATAACGGCAGTACACGTCTACGGCTGCTACCTGATCACAATCGCGAGCGCGGCAGTAGCGACGGCCTTCAGCATCCGTCAAAACGATCTCTTCATCGCCTTTGTCTTTTTCTTCCGGAGTCCATTCCTCAACAACTTCGATTTCCTCTTCGGATTCTTCGACAGCTTTGAGTTCCTCTTCGTACTCGCCAATCTCATCGCCCATCATGTCATCATCGGCGATAAAATCATCATACATGTCAGATTCGTCTTTTTCCTTTTTAGCGCCTTTGCCC